>NZ_JBJLSH010000003.1:0-199347 GCF_050871905.1 Kineococcus haloalkalitolerans | reverse complement strand
CCGCCCCGCCCCCCCCCCCCCCCCCCCCCCCCCCCCCCCCCCCCCCCCCCCCCCCCCCCCCCCCCCCCCCCCCCGCCCCCCCCCCCCCCCCCCCGGCGGGCCACTCGGCGGCGGTGATCGAGTAGACGACGGTGTCGCGCAGGCTGCCGTCGGGCATCACCTGGTGGCTGCGCAGCACGCCGTCCTGCTTGGCGCCCAGGCGCTCGATCGCCCGGCGGGAGGTCGCGTTGTGCCAGTGGGTGCGGAACTCCACCGCGACGCAGTCCAGCACCTCGAAGGCGCGGGTCAGCAGCAGCAGCTTGGCCTCGGCGTTGACGCCGGTGCGCTGCGCGCTGGGCGCCAGGAACGTCGACCCGACCTCCAGGCGGCGGTGCTCGGGGGTGATGGCCATGTAGGTCGTCGCCCCGCACACCGCGCCGGTGTCCAGGCGGCGCACGACCCACGGCGCCATCGTCCCGGCGCGCTGCAGGCCCAGGCGGCGCTCCACCTCGGCTTCGACCTCCCCGGGCGCGGGGATCCGCGTGCACCAGGTGCGGTGCAGGTCGCCCTCGGCGACGACGGCGCGCAGGTCGGCGGCGTGCCCGGGGCGCAGCGGCTCCAGGGCGACGCGCTCGCCGCGCAGCGGCACGGCCTCGCTCGGGTCGGGGACGGGTGGACGGGGGTGCTGGTCGGGCTCGGGCACGGCCCATGCCTACCGCACCCCCCGTCCGGTCCACCTCGTCCGGACGGGTGGGCCCGGATCCGACCCGGGGGCGACCCGGGGCGCGGCGAGCGGTGCGGCTCAGCGCATCCAGCGGCGCAGCTTCTTGCCGTGCGCGGTGTGCCAGGCCTCGTCCAGGTCGTGGCGGGCGACGGCGGCGCGCACCTCCTCCAGCGCGTGCAGCCGCCCCAGCACGAACGCGCCCTCCCCGGCGCCGGCGACGAGGGACTCCAGCAGCGCGGCGGCGCGGCGGGCGTCCTCGTGCTCGACGACGACGTCGAGCAGGCCGCGCACGGCGTCGGCGTAGTCGTCGGCGGCGTCGCCGGAGACGGGCACGAGCAGCTCGGCGGCGCAGCGGGCCCGCTGGGCGGCCGCGCGCACGGGTTCCAGGCTCTCGTCGCCGTCGGGGTCGACGTCGCGGTAGGTGTCCTTCAGCGCGCGGTGGGCCTCGGCCACGAGCGGCACGAGCCGCTTCTTCGGCGAGCGGCCGGCCTCCTCGGTGAAGGGCGGGACGGCGACGAACTCCTCCAGCGCGGCGACGAGGGCGCGGTAGCGCTCGTCGTCGAGGGCGGCCAGCACGTCGCGGTGGGCGGCGGCGCGGCGCTCGGCGACGGCCTCCTGCAGGACGGGGCCGGCGCTGTCGGCGCGGGCCTCCTCCTCCAGGTCGGCCAGCACGCGCTCGCCGACGGCCTCGGCGTCGCGGGCCTCGCCCAGCACCCCGGCCAGCCACGCCAGCTCGGGGCGCAGCCGCTCGGCCGGCCCGGCGGCGAAGACGGGCGCGAAGACGGCCAGCAGGCTGTCCAGGCGCAGCGCGGCGCCGCGCATGGAGGTGACGGCCTCGGGGGCGTCGATGCGCACCAGCGGGTCCTGCGAGAGCAGCCGGCCGACGCTCTCGGCGAGGGTGGCGCGCACGACGTCCCCGGAGTCCCCCGGCGTCCCCGAGCCGCCGGCGCCCTGCTCGTGCTCCTCGGCGGTCTCGACGTCGTCGAGGACGGTGCGCAGCTGCTCGGTGCGGTCGGACTCCTCCGCGCCGGCCTCCTCCCAGGCGGTGGAGACGGCGTCGAGCAGGTCGCGGCGGCCGTCGACGACCTCGACCTGCCACTCGGCCCACGACTGGGCGGGCGCGTCCTCGCTGCCGAGGGGGCGGGCGGTGACGTCGCGGGTGGTCAGCCGGGCGACGACCCGGCCCTCGGCGTCGAGCAGCTCGCGCTGGCGGGCGGTGGCGGACAGCTGGAGCACGGGGCCGAGGGTGCGGCCGCGGGCGGCGGCCCAGGTGAGCTTCTGCAGGGCCGCGGGCGCGGTGCGCACGGCGCGGCCGAGGGCGTGGCGGACCTCGTGGTGGCGCGGGCCGCGGCCGGGCAGGGCCAGCACCCAGCCGCGCGGGCCCTCGCCGGTCTGCCGGCGCACGGAGGCCCCGGCGGCGGCCAGCGCGAGGTCGGGGGTGTCGTAGTGGGTCTCCTCGCTGGTGCCGGCGCCGGCGTCGCGCACGTCGGCGACGCCGGGCAGCTCACCGCCGCCGGGCGCGTCGCGGGGTTCGTCCTGCGCGGGGGCCAGGAAGGTCCGGGTGAGGGCGAGGCGCGGCGTCGGCACGGCCCATGACTACCACGCCGCGCGGGGGTGCGATCAGTCCCCGTCGCGCTCGCGCCCGCCGTCCTGGGCGGCGCGGGCGGCGGCGATGACGGGCCCCAGGCCGTCGCGGACGGCCTCCAGCGCGGCCACGTCCAGGCCCAGGCGCCGCAGCACCTGGCCGGGCACCTCGACGGCGCGCTCGCGCAGGTCGCGGCCGGCGGCGGTGAGGGTCAGCGCCAGCGAGCGCTGGTCTGCGCTGTCGCGGCGGCGCTCGACGAGCCCGGCGGCCTCCAGCCGCTTCAGCAGCGGCGAGAGGGTCGGCGGGTCCAGCTGCAGGGCCTCGCCCAGGTCGCGCACCGAGCGCGGTGAGCGCTCCCACAGGGCGAGCATCACGAGGTACTGCGGGTGGGTCAGCCCGAGCGGTTCGAGCACGGGCCGGTAGACGGACACGACGGTGCGGGCGGCGACGACGAGGGCGAAGCAGACCTGGCGCTCCAGGGCCAGCGGGTCCTCGGGCGCGCCCGTCCCGCCGAGCTCGCCGGGGGTCGGGTGCTCGACGTCACGGGCCGCCGGGGTTGAGGTCACCGTCCCACCGTACGACGATGTGCGCGTGAACGATTCGCACACCCCGCGTTCGCTGCGGCGCCCGCGGTCGCGCTTCCGCCTCGTCGACCTCGTCCTCGACGCCGCGTTCACCTTCACCGGCCCGGCGCAGGTGCACCACGACGAGGCCCCGCCGCGGGGGCCGCGCACCGAGGAGGAGGCCCGCGCCGGCTACGGGCGGTGGGAGCGGGTCACCGACGCCACCGGGCACACCTACCTGGTGGAGCGCCGCGCCCCCGACGCCTGACCGGCGCCCGGCCGACGCGCACGATCGGCGCGCACGACCGGCGCCGTCCGGGGAGGGTGGTGGGGTGAGCGCGCGCGTCACCGTCTTCAGCCCCTCCCCCGCCCTGCGGGTCGTCGTCGAGCCGACCACCGCGGGCGGGGTCGAGGTCCACCTGCACCCCGGCGGGCAGGGCACCTGGGTGGCGCGGATGGCCGCCCGCCTCGGCGCCGACGTCACGCTGTGCACGCCCGTGGGCGGGGAGGCCGGCACCGCGCTGACGGCCCTGCTCGCCGAGGAGGGCCTGCGCACGTGCGCGGTGCCGACCCGCCGCGCCACCGCCACCGTCGTCCTGGACCACCGCGGCCGCGGCGGCAGCCCCGACGCCGAGCAGGGCGACCGGGTCGCCGAGTCCACGTCGACGCTGACCCGGCACGAGGTCGACGACCTCTACACGGCCACCCTGACCGCGGCCCTGGACAGCGCCGTGCTCGTCCTGACGGGACCCGAGCACGACGACGTGCTGCCCGCCGACACCTACCGCCGGCTGGCCGAGGACGTGGGCGGCCAGGGCGTGCTCGTCGTGGCCGACCTGTCCGGCGCGCCGCAGGAGCAGGCGCTGGCCGGCGGCGTGGACCTGCTCAAGGCCGCGCACGACGAGCTGCCCGGCGAGGAGGGCGAGGACGAGGTCGACGCCGCGGACACCGAGGAGGTGCTGCGCCGGGCCCGGCGGCTGCAGGGGGCCGGCGCGCGCGAGGTGCTCGTCACCCGCTCGGCGGAGCCGCCGCTGCTGCTGACGGCCGGCGACGGCGCGCACCGGGTGGACGCCCCGCGCTTCGAGGCCGTGCAGTTCCGCGGGGCGGGCGACTCGATGAGCGGGGCGGTCGCGGCCCGTCTGGCCCGCGGCGACACCCTCCTGGACGCCGTGCGCACCGCGGCCGCGGCCGGGGCGCTCAACGTGACCCGGCAGGGCTACGGGACCGGGCACGGCGAGGCCGTCGAGGTCGTCGCGCGGCGCGTGCGCACCGCGCGCCTGGCCTGAGCGCCGGGACCGGGCGCCGCCGGCGCGCCTCAGCGCACCGGCCGCTCGGCGCCCTCCACCTCGACGAGGTGCTCCTGCTCGTCACCGCCCACGACCGGCCCGCCGCCGGAGTCCTCGGCCAGCTCGTCGTAGCGGGTGGCCGCCGTCAGCGGCGCCCCCGTCAGGTAGGCCGAGCGCGCCACGGCGATGCTCGCCACCACCGAGGTGATGAGCTGCAGGAGGAGGGCGACGAGCGCCTTGACGAGGTTGGGCACGGTCGGCTCGGCCAGCAGGACGCCGACGAGCACCGAGCCGACGCCCAGCCCGGCGGCCGTCGTCGCCGTCGACACGCGCGTGTAGAAGTCCGGCAGCTTGAGCATCCCCAGGCCGGCGCTGAGGAAGATCAGGCCGCCGACGACGGCGAGCACCTGGCCGACGACGGGGAACCACACGTCGAGCACCGCGTCCACCGCGGTCACCTCCGTCCACGGGTCAGCAGGCGGGCCAGGGACATCGCCGACAGCGCCCCGACGAGGGTCGCCACGAGCACGAGGTCGAACGTGCCGTCGCTGCCCACGCGCAGGCCCAGCAGGGCGATGAGCGCGATGACGGCGAAGAAGAGCAGGTCGGCGGCCACGACCCGGTCGGCGTCGCGCGGGCCGCGCACCATGCGCACGGTCGCGGCCACGACGGCGGCGAGGACGAGGACGGCGGCGACGTCGAAGCCGATCACGCGGCGGCCCCCGCGGAGACGAAGCCGCCGGGGCGCAGCGCGGCGAGCATGCGGTGCTCCAGGTCGTGCAGCTCGGCGCGCAGCTCCTCGCGGTCCGGGTGGTACATGCCGTGCACGTGCAGCGTCCAGGTCCGGTCGCGCCGGGAGGCGGCGCCCTCGGCGTCGCCGCGGAAGCTGAACGCCATCGTCCCGGGCGTCAGGGAGATGAGGACGGCCAGGCTGGTGGCCTCGAACTCGGTGCGGCAGGCCGTCGGCAGCCGCACGATCCCCGGGGTGCTGCGCTGGCCGGGGCTCAGCTCGTCGGCGATGAGCGTGGCGTAGGAGACCAGCAGCAGCTTCGCGTACCAGGCCGCGAAGCCGAGGAAGCGCAGGGGCCAGGTGGTCCGGCTCACGAGGACGTCACCGCCTCCAGGTAAGGGGTCGGGTCGAGCAGGCCCTCGGCGGCGACCTGGGCCAGGGACATGAGCAGCTGCCCACCGAGGCCGAGGCCGAGGGTGACGACGGCGAGGACGACGCCGGGCAGGGCCAGCGCGAGGCCGATGCGCCGGCCCGGCCGCGCGGTGGCGGTCGTGGTGCTCGCGGGCTGCGGGTCGGTCTCCGTGGTCGTCTGCTCCCCGGTGCGGGTGGCGACGGCGGTGGGGGCCGCGCCGCGCGCGCCGGCGGCACCGCCCAGCGCCGGTCCCGAGGACTCCCCGCCGCCGCCCGGGTCGGCACCGGGGGCCGCGGGCTCGCCCCAGAACATCGCCGACCAGATCTTCAGCATGGACAGGAGCGTGAAGAGGCTGACGGCGACGGCGACGACGGCCGCGGCGACCTGGCCCTCGGCGACGGCGGCCTGCACGAGGGAGAACTTGGCGACGAAGCCGGAGAACGGCGGGATGCCGGCCAGGGACAGCGCCGCGGCGAAGAACGCCACCGCGACGAGCGGCTCCGTGCGGGCGATGCCGCGCACCGCCCCCAGCGGGTGGGTGCCGTAGCGGACCTCCACCGCGCCGGTGGACAGGAACAGCGACGCCTTCACGATCATGTGGTGCAGCAGGTAGAAGATGCCGGCCGCCAGCCCGAGCGGCCCGAACAGGGCGACGCCGAGCAGGATGTAGCCGATCTGGCTGACCATGTGGAAGGCGAGGATCGAGCGGGTCGTGCCCTCGCCGACGGCGCCCAGGACGCCGACCACCATGGTGGCGGAGAACAGCAGGACGCCGACCCACAGCCAGCGCTCGTCGCCGCCGAAGACGACCGCGTAGATCCGGTAGATCGCGTAGATCGCGACCTTGGTGTGCAGGCCGGAGAACATCGCGGTGACGGCCGGGGAGGCCGCGGGGTAGGCGCGCGCCAGCCAGCCGTGCACGGGGACGACGGCGGCCTTGATGGACAGCGCGAGCAGGCAGACCGCGGCGGCGACGGCCGCGCGCCCGTCGGTCTGCGCGGCGCCGGCGACGTCGGCCATGTTCACCGAGCCGGTCACGCCGTACAGCAGCCCGACACCGGCCAGGAAGATCGTCGAGGTCAGCAGGTTGACCGTCACGTACAGCCGGGCGCCGGCCACCCGCGAGGTGGTGCCGCGCCGCGGCGCCGCCATGACGAGCAGCGCGTACGAGGGCAGCAGCATGACCTCGATGAAGACGAACAGGTTGAACAGGTCGCCGGTCAGCAGCGCCCCGTTCACCCCGGCCGTCAGGACGACCACCAGCGGCGGGAAGAAGCGCCGGGCGGCCTCGCCGGAGGCGATCGCGAACAGCGCGCACACCGTGGTCAGCAGCCCGGTGACGGTGAGCATGAGCGCGGTGAGCATGTCCGCGGCGAAGGGGATGGCGATGCCCGCCGGCCACAGGCCGATGCGGTGGGCGACCACCCCCCCGTCGAGCTGGCTGACGACGAGGGCGACACCGGCGGCGGTGGACCCGCCGGTGGTGCCGAGCAGGAGCAGGCGCCCGAGCAGCAGCCGGTCGGGCAGCGCGACGAGCAGGCCGCCGACGAGCAGGGGGACGGCCACCAGCAGGGGCAGCAGGGTGCCGCTCACGGGGCCACCTCCTCGCGCCGGGCGGGGGCGTCGTGGGCGGAGGACTCGTCGCCCCCGCGGTCGGCGGGCCCGTCGGGCTCGTCGTCGTCCGCGGCGTCCCCGCGGGCCAGCTCGTCGTCGCGCCGGCCGAGGACGGCCAGGGCGAGCATGTACATGGTGATCGAGAAGGCGATGACGATGGCCGTCAGGACGAAGGCCTGGGGCAGCGGGTCGGCGGTCAGGGCCGGGTCGGGCTCGGCGCCCAGCGGCTCGCCGCGGCGGGACACACCGCCCGCCGCCATGATCACGAGGTTGGCGGCGTGGCCGAGCAGGACGAAGCCGAGGACGACGCGGACCATCTCCCGCTGCAGCAGCAGGTAGACGGCGCCGGCGACGACCACGCCGACGGTGAGGGCGAGGATCACGGCACCTCCTCGGGGGCGCGAGCGGCGTGGGCGGGGGCGCGGTGCCCGGTGTCCGCGGCGGCCCGCGCCTCGCCGGGCGGGTCGCCGGCGCGGTCGGGCGTGCCGGGCGTGGGCGAGCCGGCGCCGGGGACGGCGTCCTCGGGGACGACGCCGCCGAGCCGGTTGAGGGCGACGAGCACGACACCGACGACGGCGAGGTAGACGCCGAGGTCGAAGACGAGCGCGGTGGTGAAGTGGTAGCCGAGCACGTAGGCGTGCAGCGGCCGCAGGAACGAGCCGTCGGCCAGGCCGGCGAGGCCGGTGGCGGTGCCGACGAGGACGCCGCCGCCGATGAGCGCCAGGTAGGGCCACTTCACGCGGGCACCGCGGTCGGTGGAGGAGGCCAGGTAGACCAGCGCGAAGCCCGCGCCGCCGACGAGGGCGGAGATGAACCCGCCGCCGGGGGCGTTGTGGCCGCGCAGCAGGAACCACAGCGAGGTGACGACCATGACGGGCCCGACGGCGCGCGCCAGGACCCGCAGCGGGGCGGCGTTGTCGTCGGCGCCCAGCAGCGGCGAGCGCGCGCCGACGGCCAGCCCCGGCTCGCCCTCGGGCAGGGCCCGGCGGGCCTGCAGCGCGACGAGGATCGCCACGCCGGCCAGCCCGAGGACGGTGAGCTCGCCGAGGGTGTCCAGGGCGCGGAAGTCGACGAGGATCGTGTTGACGACGTTCGTGCCGCCGGTCTCGGTCTCGCCCTCGCGCAGGTACCACTCGCCCGCGGCGGACAGCTCGCGCCGGCCGGTCAGGGCGAGCACCCCGACGGTGGCGGCGGCGCCGGAGGCGACCGCGAGGACGGCGGCCCCGGCGGCGCGGGCGCGGCGGACCTTCCCGAACGCGGCGGGCAGCCGCCGCAGGACGAGGACGCCGGCGACGACGGTGAGGATCTCCACGAGCAGCTGGGTCAGGGCCACGTCGGCGGCGCCGAGCGCGACGAACCACAGGGCGACGCCGAAGCCGGTGATGCCGACGACGGACAGGGCCCCGATGCGCGAGCGCACGACGACGGCGGCGAGCACGCCGAGGGCGACGATCCCCAGCAGCACCCAGTCGGTGCCGGCGTCGAGGTCGCCGACGACGGGCGGCAGGCCGCCCAGGCCGGGCAGGGCGACGGCGGTCAGGACGAGCAGGAGGACCAGCGGCGCGGCCAGGTGGCGGGCGGGGGCGCTGGAGCCGGTGAGGCCGCCGACGCGGGCGCCGAGGGAGATGGCGCCCCGGCGGAAGCCCTCGACGGCGCCGACGCCGGTGTACGGCAGCAGCGGGCGGTCCAGGAGCCGGTCGACGCGGTGGCGGGCGGCGACGAGGAGGGCACCGAGCACGATGACCGCGGCGGACATGAACAGCTCGGGGTTGACGCCGTGCCACAGCTCCAGGTGGGCGTCGACCTCCGCGCCGTGGGCACCGCCCGCGCCGCGGCTGACGAGGTCGTCGAGCAGGAACGGGGCGAGGCCGAGCCCGAGGCCGGCGAGCGCGGGCAGCGCGGGCGGCAGCAGGAACGCCGCACCGGCCTCCGGGGGGCCGCCGGGGTGGGTGTGCGGCTCGCCGTCCTCGCCGTGGCCGGAGGCGTCCTCGTCGTCGGTGTGGGTGTCGTGGTGCCAGGTCTCCCGCATGGGCGGGCCGAAGAAGGCCCCGGTGACCATGCGGCCGCAGTAGGCGAAGGTGAGGACGGCGGCGCTGACGCCGAGGACGCCGAGGACGGGCCCGGTCCAGGCGGGGCCGGGCGCCTCGAGGAACGCCGCGAACATCGACTCCTTGGACACGAAGCCGAGCAGCGGCGGCACCCCCGCCATGGACGCCGCGCCGAGGACGACGACGACGGTGGTCAGGGGCATGCAGCGGCGCAGCCCGGACAGGTCGCGGATGTCGCGGCTGCCGGCCTGGTGGTCGATGACGCCGACCACCATGAACAGGGCGGACTTGAACAGGGCGTGGGCGACGGTGTGGACGACGGCCGCGGTGAGGGCGTGCTCGGTGCCGACGCCGATGGTGGCGACGAGGAAGCCGAGCTGGCTGACGGTGGAGTAGGCCAGCAGGGCCTTCAGGTCGGTGCGCTGGAGGGCGAAGAGCGAGCCGATCAGCGCGGTGGTGATGCCGAGGCTGATGAGCAGCAGGTGCCAGGCCGGCACCCCGGACATCGCGGGGCTGAAGCGCAGCAGCAGGTAGATGCCGGCCTTCACCATCGCCGCGGCGTGCAGGTACGCGCTGACGGGGGTGGAGGCGGCCATCGCGTCGGGCAGCCAGGAGTGGAAGGGGAACTGCGCCGACTTGGTGAACGCGGCGACGGCCAGCAGGACGGCGACGACGGTGGCGAAGCCGGGGTCGGTGCGCCAGGCGTCGTCGGTGAGGATCGCCGACAGCTGCGTGGTGCCGGTGCGCACGGACATCGTGACGACGGCGGCGAGCAGCGCGAGGCCGCCGGTGGCGGTGACGAGCAGGACCCGCACGGCCGGCTGGTGGGCCGGGGCGCCGGAGCGGGTGATGAGGAAGAAGGAGCAGAAGGTCGTCGCCTCCCAGGCGACGAACAGCACGACGACGTCGTCGGCGGTGACCAGCAGCAGCATGGCGGCCGCGAAGAGGGTCATCAGGCCGTAGAAGCCGGTGTGCGCCTTCTTCGACAGGTAGCGGGCGGAGTAGGCCATGACGGCGGCGCCGATGATCAGCACGAGCAGCGCGAAGACGAGGGAGAGCCCGTCCAGGCGCAGCCGCAGCCCCACGTCCAGGGCGGGGATCCACGGCATCTCGTGGGTCAGGCCCTCGCGCGGGGCGGCCAGGCCCAGCCACAGGCCGAGGGCCAGCAGGCCCGCGGCGATCGGCCACCCGGCCTCGCGGCCCAGGCGGTGGCCGAGGAGGGGGGCCAGGACCGCGAGGAGGGCGGTCAGGCCCAGGACGGCGGGCAGCAGCACGTTGTTCCACCTCTGGCGGCTCGTCGGTCAGGGCGCGGGCACCGGGTCGGGGTGCCTCGCGGGAGGACCGGGCGGGTCGTCGAGGGCCGCCCGGAGCGACGGGACGAGGTCGTCCCGCGTCTCAGGCGCGGGACGGAGCGGTGCCGGAGAGGACGGCTCCCCACGTGGAGGAGTAGCCGTTGGTCCCCACGTGAACAGGGTGACCGGACATGGCCCAAGAGGTTACCGCGATCGGACCTCCGCGCCCGCCCGGCGGTGGGCGCGCGCGCCGGACGAGGACGGCGCTGGCGAGGACGGCGGCGACGAGGGAGCCGAGGAGGACGCCCAGGGTCATGTGCTCGCCCTGGGGGGTGCCCTGCCCGAAGGACAGGGTGCCGATGAGCAGGGAGACGGTGAAGCCCATCCCGGCGAGCAGCGACAGGCCGAAGACGTCGGACCAGCGCAGCTCGTCGGCCAGGTGCGCGCCGGTGAAGCGGGCGAGCAGCCAGGTGGTGCCGAAGACGCCGATCGGCTTGCCGAGCACGAGGCCGACGACGATGCCGATGACCACCGGGTCGCGCAGCGCCTCGACCAGGCCGCTGACGCCGCCGACGAGGACACCGGCGGAGGCCAGGGCGAACAGGGGCAGGGCCAGCGCGGTCGACACGGGCCGCCAGCGGTGCTCGAAGGCGGCCGCCGTGCCGTCGGCGACGGGGACGGCCAGGCCGAGCAGGACCCCGGCGACGGTGGCGTGGACGCCGGACTCGTGCACGAGCCCCCAGGTGAGCAGGCCCAGCGGCAGCAGGACCCAGCCGGTGCGGACGCCGCGGTGGAGGAGCACGGTGAAGACGGCGAGCACGACGAGCGCGAGCACCAGGTACGACAGGTGCAGGGTCTGGGTGTAGAAGACCGCGATCACCGTGATGCCGAGCAGGTCGTCGACGACGGCGAGCGTGAGCAGGAACAGGCGCAGGGCGGCGGGCAGGCCGCGGCCGACGACGGCGAGCACGGCCAGGGCGAAGGCGATGTCGGTGGCCACGGGCGTGGCCCAGCCGGCCAGGGCACCGGGCGGGCCGCCGGGCAGCAGCAGGTTGACCAGCACGTACAGCAGGGCCGGGACCGCCATGCCCCCGACGGCCGCGGCGATGGGCAGGACGGCGCGGCGGGGGTGGCGCAGGTCCCCCTCGACGAACTCGCCCTTGAGCTCGATGCCGGTGACGAAGAAGAAGACGGCGAGCAGGCCGTCGGAGGCCCACTGCTCGAGGGTCAGGCGCAGGGGCCCGGCGCCGACCTCGAGCTCGCGCACGCCCTCGTAGCCGGCGGCGTCGAGGTTGGCCCACAGGAGGGCGGCGAGGGCGGCGAGCAGGAGCAGGGCCCCGCTGACGGGTTCGAGGCGCAGGGCGCGCGCGAGTCGCTGGGTCACGGGGGCCTTCCAGGAGGTGCCGGACGTCGGTCGCCGGCCTGCCCGGGCCGGCGTGCCGTTCGCCGGAGCAACGGGTTCGACGGGGCAACGGTACGGGGAGGGACCGGCGGTGCGCGCCGCCGCTTCCCCGCACCTCGATGTGGCGACGCGCAGGACACGATCAGTCACTCGGAGTGAGCACGCGCGGTACGCTGGCGCCACCGCTCGAGCCGTTGGGCGGCTTCTCGTGACAGGTGGTGTCCAGTGCGGACGAAGAACGCAGCGTGCGCCCTCCAGGTGCGTCGCAACGGTCCCGTGACGGTCGTCGCCGTGCACGGCGCCCTCGTCGCCGGGACGGCCACCACCGTGCGCACCCGCGTCGACGAGGCCCTCGACGTCGCGAGCTGCGTCGTCGTCGACCTGTCGGGCGCCACCCGGCTGGACTGCCACGCCCTCGGTGCGCTGCTGGCCCTCGCCGGGCGCGCGCAGCGCCGCGGCGGCGCCCTGCGCCTGGCCGCCGCCTCCCCCGCCGCGCTGGCCGCGCTCGCCGGGTACGACCTGCTCGGCACCCTCGGCGGCGCCGAGGACCTCGACACCGCCTTCGCCGCCGTCGCGGCCGTCGCCCTGCCCGACGCCGCCGAGCGGGCCGCCGCCGGCTGAGCCCGCGCGGCGTCCCGGGCGCGACGGGCGGGCCGCTGCCAGGCTGGTGCCCGTGCCCGCCCGCGTCCGCCTGCCCCTGCGCGCCGCGCTGCCCCCTCCCCCGCCGCCCGGCCGGCCGGGCGACCCCGGCGTCGTGCCCCCGCACGGGGCCGCGTGGGCGGTGCTGGCCGAGCGCGCCCTGCTGCTCGGCGCTCCCACCGCCCTGCTGCTGCAGCTGGCCGCTCCCCCGGTGGCCGCCGCCGTCGCCGAGCGCAGCACCTTCCGCGAGGACCCCGGCCACCGGCTGACCGCCACCCTCGACGCCGTCCTCACCGTCGTCTTCGGCGACACCGAGCAGGCCGCGGCCGTCGGCCGGCACGTCGGGCGACGGCACACCGGCGTGCCCCGCGCCGACGACCCGCAGCTGGGCCTGTGGGTGCACGCCACCCTCGTGCGCACCGCCCTCGACGTCACCGCCCGCTACCTGCGCCGGCCCGTGGACGAGGCGTTCCGCGAGGCGTACTGGCGCGAGGTGCAGCCCTTCGCCACCGCCTTCGGCGTCCCGCGCGAGGTCCTGCCGCCCACGGCCGCGGCCTTCGACGCCTGGTGGGAGGCCGCGCTGGCCCGCACCGAGGTCACCCCCGCGGCGCGCGAGGTGGCCGACCACCTGCTGTCCACCCCCACCAGCCCGCCCGTGCCCGGGTTGGGCGTCGTGGCCCGCGCCGTGACCGCGGACCTGCTGCCGGAGCGCCTGGCCGCGGAGTACGGCCTGGTGCCCGGTCCCGGGCGGCGCGCGCTGGCCGCCGCGGTGCGCGGGACGACCGCCACCGCGCGCCCGCTGCTGCCCGGCCGCCTGGCCCGCTGGCCGCACCTGGCGCTCGCCGAACGGCGGCTCGCGGCCCGCGGCGCGCCTACTATGTCCTGACATGGAGCCCGACGACGCGGCAGGACCACCGCTGAACTTCCGGACCCGCAAGTGGGTGCGCCCGGAGGACCTCAACGCCAACGGCACGCTGTTCGGCGGCAGCCTGCTGCGCTGGATCGACGAGGAGGCGGCGGTCTACGCCATCCTCCAGCTCGGCAACGGGCAGGTCGTGACGAAGTACATCTCCGAGATCGAGTTCGTCAGCTCGGCCCAGCAGGGCGACCTGGTGGAGATGGGCCTGCTGGCCACGGCGTTCGGGCGCACGTCCCTGACGATGCGCGCGGAGGTGCGCAACATGATCACCCGGCGCAGCATCCTGACCATCGAGAAGATCGTGTTCGTCAACCTGGGCCCGGACGGGCAGCCGGCACCGCACGGGTACTCGACGATCACCTACGATCGCGACCGCATCCCGCGCCACATGACGGGTGCCGCCGGGGCCACGGCGCCGGGCGCGGCGGGGGGTGGCGGCCGTGAGCGGTCCTGAGGGCGCGCCGGCGCTGCTGGGCGGTGCGCGCTTGCACGGCGGGGACCGGGCGACGCTGCGGCTGGAGCGCGAGTACCCGCACCCGGTCGCGGCGGTGTGGACGGCGCTGACGCTGCGGGAGGTGGCGCGCCGGTGGCTGGCCGACCTGCGCGCCGACGTCCGGCCCGGCGGGGAGTTCTCGCTGATGTGGCTGACGGGCCCGGCGGAGGAGCTGCAGTGGTGGCCGGGCGAGGTGACGGCGCTGGACCCGCCGCGGCTGCTGGAGCACACCAACGCCGAGCACGGCCTGCTGCGCTGGGAGCTGGAGCCGGTCGACGCCGGGGCGCTGCGCTCGGTCACCCGGCTGCGGCTGACGAACGAGCTGGAGGGCGAGGACGCCTGGGTGCCGATGTCCCTGGCCTCCTGGCACCTGCACCTGGAGCAGCTGGAGCGCGCGCTGGCCGGCGAGGGGGCGGACTGGGCGACGTGGCCGGCGGCGACGAGCCACCGGCTGCACGCGCTGCGGGCCGCGTACGCCGCCGCCGTCCGGCCCGACGCCCACAGCGACTGAGAACCGTTCTCGCGCAGGGAGTCCCGCGGGCGCGTCATCCGGAGTTGTCCGGCTGTTGCCGGGACGTTCGCCCGTCCGGGGAACACGGCTGTAACGGTGAACCCGCCCGCAGACACCCCCCGCGACCGCCCGGTCGCGGACGAGGCGAGGAGCCCCCGTGCCCGAGAACACCCCCCTGCCCGACGAGGACGGCGCGGACCGCCCCCGCGGCGTCTTCAACCGCCGCGGCCTGCTCGGCACCGGTGCGGCCGGGCTGGCCACCGCCGTCGTGTGGGGCCACGGCCTGCGCGGCGCCGCGCCGGCCACCGCCGCCGCGTACGTGCCCGCGCAGCTGAACGCGCGCGACCCGCACGCCGGCACCGTCTCCTTCCGCACCGCCTCGGTGGCCTCGCCCGACGGCACGACCGTCGTGCGGATCCTGCCTCTCGACCGCGCCGTGTTCCAGGCCGGCGCGACGTTCGACCTGCGCGTGGAGGCCGAGGGCGTCGACCCCGAGACCACCCGCATCGTCCTGCGCGTCGCCGGCGCGGACGGCCCCGTCCCGCTGCTGTCCCCGCAGCCGCGCCGCACCAGCACCTTCGAGGACTCCGTCGAGGTCACCTACGAGGGCCTGGCCTACCCCGAGGCGGGCAGCTTCACGATCAGCGCCGAGGTCACCTCGAGCGCGGGTTCCGCCACCAAGGAGGTGCGCCACGAGGTGCGCAGCTCCGCGCGCTCGGGCGCCGGCGCCAAGAACGTCATCTTCTTCCTCGGCGACGGCATGGGCGCCGCCGCCATCACCGGCGCGCGGATCCTGTCCAAGGGCATCGTCGAGGGCAAGTACAACGGCCTGCTGGAGATGGACGAGCTCGACGTCCACGGCGTGGTCACCACCTCCGGCAGCGACTCCATCGCCACCGACTCGGCGAACTCGATGTCCGCGTACATGACGGGCCACAAGTCGGCCGTCAACGCGATGGGCGTGTACGCCGCGAACACCGAGGACCCCGACGGCAGCCCGAAGGTCGAGACGATGGCCGAGCTGCTCAAGCGCTCGCGCGGCATGTCCATCGGCATCGTCACCACCGCCGAGATCCAGGACGCCACCCCGGCCGCGGTGTTCGCGCACACGCGCCGCCGCTCGGAGTACGTCGACATCATGGACCAGTCGCTGAACCCCGCGCAGATGCCCGACGTGTTCATGGGTGGCGGCCGCGCCACCCTGCTGCCGCAGTCCGCCGAGGGGTCCCGGCGCACCGACGACCGCGACCTCGTGCAGGAGTTCCAGGACCGCGGGTTCTCCTACGCCGGCACCCGCACCGAGCTGCAGCAGGTTCTGGCCGGCGGCGCCCCGGACCGCCTGCTGGGCACCTTCCACCCCCGCAACCTCAACGTGTACGTCGACCGCGAGGTCACCCGGGACCCCGAGGTCCTGGGCGACTACCCCGACCAGCCGACGCTCATGGAGATGACGCGGGCTGCGCTGGCGGTGCTGGAGAAGAACCGGGACGGGTTCTTCCTCATGGTCGAGGGCGCCTCCATCGACAAGATGGAGCACCCGCTGGACGGCCCCCGCGCCGTCTACGACACCATCGAGCTGGACCAGGCCGTCGGGATCGCCAAGGAGTGGGCCGCCGGCCGCGACGACACCCTGATCGTCGTCACCGCCGACCACAACCACGCGATGAGCATCGCCGGCACCCACACCCTGTCCGCCGAGGGCGAGCCGGCGCGGCAGAAGAACGGCGTGTACCAGGACGCGGGGTTCCCGACCTACGTGGACAGCGACGGCGACGGGTTCCCCGACGACCCGAACCCCGACGTGCAGCTGTTCTTCGGCTGGTCGAACCACCCCGACCACCAGGACGACTTCGCCCACAACCCGGTGCTGGCGCAGCCCGCGCTGGAGGACCCGGCCACCGAGCAGGCGTACCCGAACCCCGACCGCGACCCGGGCGCCGTGGTGCAGATCGGCAACCTGCCGCTGGACCAGACGAACTGCGTGCACACCGTCGAGGACGTCTCGATCATGGCGTCCGGCCCGGGTGCCGCGGTGTTCGGCAAGGTCATCGACAACACCGAGGTGTTCCACGGCATCTGCGCCGCGCTGGGCCTGGAGGTCCCGGCGTACCGGCTCAGCAGCGCCGGTGTCGCCGAGGTCGAGGTCGCCGCGCCGCGGGCCGCGCCCGTCGCCTGACGCACCCGTCCCGGCGCGCCGCGGGCCGCACCCCCCTCGCGGGGTGCGGCCCGCGGTCGTCCGGGCCAGGCTGAGCCCTCCCGCCCGACCCCCGCTGGAGGAGCACCGCCGTGACCACCGTGAACGCCGTCGCCGCCCTGGACGGCCTGCCGATCTCCGACCCCGCCTCGCTGCAGGACGTGCGGGTCGAGGTGCCGCGGCTGCGCCCCCACGACGTCCTCGTGCGGGTGGAGGCCGTGTCCGTGAACCCCGTCGACGTGAAGGTCCGCACCGGCCTGGGACCGCAGGAAGTCCCCCGGGTCCTCGGCTGGGACGCCGCCGGCACCGTCGAGGCCGTCGGCGAGGCCGTGACGAGCCTGTCGGTGGGCGAGGAGGTCTGGTACGCCGGGGACGTCACCCGCCCCGGCTCGAACACCGAGCTGCAGGCCGTCGACGAGCGGATCGTCTCGCGCAAGCCCACCAGCCTCAGCTTCGCGGAGGCCGCCGCGCTGCCGCTGACGAGCATCACCGCGTGGGAGTCGCTGTTCGACCGCCTGCGCCTGGGGCCGGGCTCGACCGGGACGCTGGCCGTCCTCGCCGGCGCGGGCGGCGTGGGGTCGGTGCTGGTCCAGCTCGCCAAGCAGCTGACCGGGGTCCGCGTCGTGGCCGGCGCCGGCAAGCCGGAGTCGCGCAGCTGGGTGGAGGACCTGGGCGCCGACGCGGTGTTCGACCACCACGACCTCGTGGCCTCCCTGGGCGAGGTGGCCCCCGACGGCGTGGAGCTCCTGTTCTCCCCGAACTCCGCCGGCAACGTCGAGGCGTTCGCGCAGGTCGTCAAGCCCTTCGGCCACGTCGTCGCGATCGACGACCCGGTCGGGCTGGACCTGTTCCCGCTGAAGAGCCGCAGCATCGCCTGGCACTGGGAGCTGATGTTCACGCGGCCGGTGCACCAGACCCCCGACCTCGCCGAGCAGTCGCGGCTGCTGGGCGAGGTCGCCGCCCTCGTCGACGCCGGACGGGTCCGCACGACGATGACCACGGCCATCGACGACTTCAGCGCCGCCGGCCTGCGCGAGGCGCACCGCCTCGTCGAGACCGGCCGCACCGTCGGCAAGGTCGTCGTGCACCGCTGAGCGGCGGCCCGCTCAGGGGCCGTCGACCTCCAGGGTCGGCCAGCGCTCGAGCGCCCACGCGGCCCACGTCGGCCAGCCGGGCGGCGGGCCGGGCAGCGCCCGGCCCGCCAGCTCGTCCTCGTCCGGCTCCTCGAACCGCCGGCGCCAGCCGACGACGTCGGCGCGGGTCATGGGGAACGTCTCCCCCACCGCCTCCGCGCGCCGCCGCGCGATCCGCTCGAGCTGGACGTCGAGCTCGACCGGCAGGTGGACCACCCGGCAGCGCGCGCCCGCGCCGGCGGCCAGCGCCCGCAGCGCCGAGCGCTCGTCGCGGCTCCACAG
The DNA here is from genome assembly GCF_050871905.1 of Kineococcus haloalkalitolerans. Taxonomy (NCBI): domain Bacteria; kingdom Bacillati; phylum Actinomycetota; class Actinomycetes; order Kineosporiales; family Kineosporiaceae; genus Kineococcus; species Kineococcus haloalkalitolerans. The sequence goes on along the minus strand of NZ_JBJLSH010000003.1, from coordinate 181,541 downwards.
CCCGAAGTCGAGGACGACACCGGTGCCCAGCCGCAGCGCCCGCAGCGCCGTCGTGATCATCAGCCCCTCCAGCAGGTCGCGCTTGCCCTCCGCGCGCAGCGAGGTGCCGAACAGCGGCAGGTGCCAGTCGTCGGGGGTCAGCCGCAGGAGACCGTCCGCGGCGGCCAGCCGGCGCGCCAGGGTCGTCTTGCCGGCGCCGGGGAGCCCGACGAGGGCGAGCAGCACCGGGCCGCAGGCCTCCTCGACGTCGTGCACGACGCCACCGTGCTGGCGCGCGACGGGTCCGTCAACGTGGCGACCGTCCACCGGCACTGGTCTCGCTGAGTAGCTTGTCCGCCTGACTAGTCAGTCGTACTGTCGAGCTGTGAGCGCGACACCGGACGCCCCGTGGCCCGCCGAGTGGATGCGCGGCGTGCTGTCGTTGTGCGTCCTGGGCGTCGTCGCGGAGGGCCGCACCTACGGCTACGCCGTCGCCACCCGCCTCGCGCGGGCCGGGCTGGGCGCGGTGAAGGGCGGCACGCTCTACCCCGTCCTGGGCCGACTGGAGGCCGACGGCTTCGTCACCTCCTCCTGGGGCGCCGGCGACGGCGGCCCGGGCCGCAAGTTCTTCGACGTCACCGACGCCGGACGCCGGCACCTCGCCGAGCGCGCCGGCGCCTGGCGCACCTTCACCTCCCGCGCCGCCTCCCTCCTGCCCGAGGGGGACGGCGCCCCGGTCCCCGCCGCCGTCGGCGGCAGTGAGGAACAGCCATGAGCACCAGGACCGCTCAGCGGTACACCGAGAAGCTGCACGTCGCGCTGCGGCTGCGCGACGTGCCCGGCGAGCGGATCGGCCAGGTGCTGGCCGAGGTGGAGGCCCACGTCGCCGACACCGGCGAGGACCCGGTGGAGGCGTTCGGCCCGCCGCGCCGCTACGCGCGCGAGGTCGCCGCCGCCACGGGCACCGCGGGCTCCTGGCGGCTGGACCGCCGCACGATCGCCGTCAGCGCTCTCGTCGGCGTGCTGTCGTTCCTCGCGGTCACGCTGCTCGCCGACGGCGCGGCCGCCCGCACCTCCGGCGGGGACGGGCTGTGGGGCCTGTCCGCGGGGGCGTCCCTGGCGCTCGGGGCCCTGGTGGCCGCGGTCGTCACCGTGTTCCTGGCCGTGCACTCGGCACGCCGGGCGGACCCGGTGCGCGACCCGCGCACCGGCCGGACGGAGCGGGTCCCGGTGTGGCTGGTCCCGGTGCTCTTCGCGGCGCTGTTCGCCGCCGTCCCCCTCGTCAGCACCCTCCTGCCGCCGTCCTGACGGCAGCCGCGGGAAGTTCGCGGCCCGCGGCGTGAACGCGGACGGGGTCCGCGACGTACCCCCCGTCGAACCGGCACGGACGCCGGTCCCGACGACCTGGAGGAACCTCGTGCGCACCCGGACCACCGTCACCGCCCTCGCCGCCGCAGCGGCCGTCGCCCTCGCCCCCGCCACCGCCGCGTCCGCCGACCCCGGGAAGGGGTCCGGGAAGGGCGCGAACCCCCACCACGCGATCGGCCTCGCCGGTGGCGGCACGGAGATCGTCACCTTCCACGCCGACAAGCCGAAGAACCTGCGCGTCGTCGGCGACGTGACCGGCCTGCAGGAGGACACCCGCCTCGTCGGCATCGACTTCCGGGTGCAGGACGGGAAGCTGTACGGCGTCGGCGACCGCGGCGGCGTCTACACCGTCGACACCTACTCCGGCGCAGCCGCTCTCGTGCTGCGGCTGACCGTCGCGCTGGACGGCGAGCGGTTCGGCGTCGACTTCAACCCGGCCGCGAACGCCCTGCGGATCGTCAGCGACACCGGCCAGAACCTGCGCCAGCCGTTCGCCACCCCGGGCGCGGCGACCATCGAGGACGGCGACCTGTCCACGCCGCCGGCCGAGGGCACCACGACCGGCGTCACCGCCGCCGCCTACACGAACAACGACCTCGACGACTCCACCGCCACGAGCCTGTTCGTCATCAGCGGGAACTCGGTCGCCCTGCAGTCGCCCGCCAACGCCGGGACCCTGGCCGCCACCGGTTCCCTGGGCGTCGAGGTGACCGGCGACGCCGGGTTCGACATCAGGTCGACCCGGAAGGACGGCAAGACCGTCGAGAACGAGGCCTACGCGACGATCACCGTGGACGGGCAGGCGCGCCTGTTCCACGTGTCGCTGCTGACCGGCGCCGCGCACGAGGTCGGCGCGCTGGCCGCCGACGTCACCGACCTGGCGCTGCCGCTGGGCTGACGGGCGACCCGGGGCCCGGCACCGCCGGGCCCCGGGGCCTCACAGCCGCAGCAGCCCCGCCACCCGCAGCACGGCCTCTCCCGCCTCGTCGGAGGCGTCGAGGTCCACCTCGGCGACGACGGCCCAGTCCCGGTCCCCGGCCGGGTCGTCGACGACCTGGCGCACGTACCAGTTCCGCGCCGACCCGCGCGGGTCCGGCCCGGACCCGTCGTCGACCTGCAGCAGGTGCGGGCCGCGCGCGTCCGGGCCGGTGCCGACGCTGTCGTGCTCGGCGTAGTAGGCGTCCAGCTGCTCCTCCCACGTCGCCGCGTCCGGCGACCCGGGCAGCGCGGCCAGCGCCTCGGGGCGGTCCAGCGCCACCTGCTCCACGAACCGGAACACGGCGTTGCGCACGAGGACGCGGAACGCGCGCGGGTTCGCCGTGACGGGCGGCGCCTCGTCCTCCTGCGGCGCGAGCGCGTCCTCGACGTCCTCCTGGCCCTCGGCGCCCGAGCGCAGCCGCTCCCACTCGGCCAGCAGGCTGGAGTCGGTCTGGCGCACGACCTCCCCGAGCCACTCGACGAGGTCGGTCAGCTCGTCGGTGCGGGCGTCCCCGGGCACGCTCTGGCGCAGCGCCTTGTAGGCGTCGGCGAGGTAGCGCAGCACCAGGCCCTCCGAGCGGGCGAGCTGGTAGAACGCGACGTACTCGCCGAACGTCATGGCCCGCTCGTACATGTCGCGCACCACCGACTTCGGGCGCACCTCGTAGTCGCCCACCCACGGGTTGCCGCGCCGGTACGTCTCGTACGCCTCGCGCAGCGTCTCGGCCAGCGGCTGCGGGTGCTCGACGTCCTCCAGCTGCTCCACCCGCTCGGCGTAGTCCAGGCCGTCGGCCTTCATCCGGGCGACGGCCTCGCCCTTGGCCTTGGACCTCTGCGCCTGCAGCACCTTGCCCGGGTCGTCGAGGGTGGACTCGATCACCGACACCACGTCCAGCGGGTACGTGGGCGCCTCGCGGTCCAGCAGGTCGTCGACCACGGCCAGCGCGAACGGCGACAGCGGCTGGTTCAGCGCGAAGTCCAGCTGCAGGTCCACCACCAGGCGCACCTGCCGGCCGTCCGGCAGCGGCTCGGGCAGCTTCTCCACGACCCCGGCGTCGAACAGGGCGCGGGCCAGCTCGACCGCGCGGCGCACGTGCCGCAGCTGCTGCTTGCGCGGCTCGTGGTTCTCCAGCAGCAGGTGCCGGGCCGCCTCGACGGGGTTCCCGGGGCGCTGCAGCAGGTTCAGCAGCATCGACGTCGTCACCCGGAAGTGCGAGGTCAGCTGCTCCGGCTCGGCGGCCACCAGCTTGGTCATCGTCTGCTCGGACCAGGAGACGAACCCCTCGGGCGCCTTGACCCGCTGCACCTTCTTCAGCTTCTTCGGGTCGTCACCGGCCTTGGCGACGCGCCGGGCGTTCTCCACCTCGTGCTCGGGCGCCTGCACGACGACGGTGCCGGCGGTGTCGAAACCCGCCCGCCCGGCGCGGCCGGCGATCTGGTGGAACTCCCGCGCCCGGTAGTGGCGGACCCGGCGGCCGTCGAACTTCGTCAACCCGGCGAACAGGACCGTCCGGATCGGCACGTTGATGCCGACGCCGAGGGTGTCCGTCCCGCAGATCACCTTCAGCAGCCCGGCCTGGGCGAGGGTCTCCACCAGCCGGCGGTACTTGGGCAGCATCCCCGCGTGGTGGACGCCCACCCCCATCCGCAGCAGCCGGGAGAGGACCTTGCCGAAACCCGGCGCGAAGCGGAACGCGCCGATCGCCTTCGCCACGGCGTCGCGCTGCTCGCGGGTGGCGACCTTCGCGCTGGTCAGCGCCTGCGCCTGCTCGACGGCCGCGGCCTGGGTGGCGTGCACGACGTAGACGGGGGCGCGGTCGGTGGCCAGCAGCTCCTCGACCGTCTCCTGCAGCGGGGTCGTCGCCCACGAGAAGTGCAGCGGCACCGGCCGCTCGGCCGAGGCCACCAGGGCGGTCTCGCGGCCGGTGCGCCGGGTCAGGTCCTCGCGCAGCCACGTGACGTCGCCCAGCGTCGCGGACATCAGCAGGAACTGCGCCTGCGGCAGCTCCACCACCGGCACCTGCCACGCCCACCCGCGGTCCGGGTCGGCGTAGAAGTGGAACTCGTCCATGACGACCTGGCCGACGTCGGCGAACGCCCCCGAGCGCAGCGCGAGGTTCGCCAGCACCTCGGCGGTGCAGCACACGATCGGCGCGCCGGGGTTCACCGAGGCGTCGCCGGTCATCATCCCGACGCGCTCGGCGCCGAAGACCTCCACGAGCGCGAAGAACTTCTCGCTCACCAGCGCCTTCAGCGGCGCCGTGTAGAAGGAGCGCACCCCGGCCGCGAGCGCCGCGGCGTGCGCGCCGGCGGCCACGAGGGACTTGCCCGAACCGGTGGGGGTGGCCAGCACGACGTTGGCGCCGGAGACGACCTCCAGCAGCGCCTCCTCCTGCGCCGGGTACAGCTGCAGGCCGCCCTCGGCGACCCAGCCGGCGAAGGCCTCGTACACGTCGTCGGGCTCGGCGCCCACGGGCAGCACGGGCACGCGGCCCCGGGCGGGCGGGACGCGCCCGGCGGTCTCGAGGAGGTCGTCGGGCGCGGGGGTGGTGCCGGGGGGTGTCGTCATGGCGCCTCCCATCGTCGCACCCGGGCCGGCGGACTGCTCCGGACCGGTGATCACCGGTGGTGGCGGGAGCGTCGCCGCGGCACGATCGCGGAGTGCCGATCGAGGACCCGCCCCGGCGCGACTCCCTGAGCTGGGAGCACCACGTGCGGCGGCGCGCGGAGCTGCTGCGCGAGGAGCTGGAGCGGGTGTGGGGCGACGAGCTGCCCCCGGGCCCGCACGCCCTCACGACGCTGCTCGTGGACGCCGTCGCCATGGACGACGCCGCCGGGCGCCGGCAGGGCCTGCTCGTGCAGTCCGACGCGGTGCCGGCCGAGCTGGTGCTGGGGCTGCTGCGGAGCAGCCCGGGCGGGCGGGCGGTGCTGGAGCGGCTGCCGCCGGACCTGGGCGCCCGCGTGGACCTGGCCGCCGCGACCGTGCCCGCCGGCGGGGCGGGCGACGGGCTCGGCGACGGGCTCGACGACCTGGCCGGGCACCCCGTCCCGCCGACCGCGTCGGGGGCCTTCTCGGTGGAGGTCGGCGAGGGTCGCGTGCTCGTCGACGAGCGGGTGGCGACCCTGCTGGGCCTGCCCGCGCGGCCCGGGAGCCTGACCTGCGAGGAGCTGGCCGGGCGGCTGCACCCCGACGACCGCGAGCAGGTGGGCGGGGCGCTGCGGCGCGCCGCGGACGGCGGCGGCTCGGTGTCGGTGCGCGGGCGGGTGGTGGAGCGGGACGGGCGGGCGCGGTGGCTCTCCCTGGTCGGTCACGCCCTGCGCGACGGCGGGCGGGTGGCGCGCGTCGTCGGGTTCGTGGCGCCGAGCAGCGGCCCGGGCTGACGGCACCGGGTCGGCGGCGCCGCGTCAGCGGATGAGGCCGTCGGCGCGCGCGGCGTCCGCCGCGGCCGCGCTCGAGCGCACCCCGTACTTGCGGCGCACCCCCGCCAGGTGCTGGGCGACGGTGTTCGCGGCCAGCCCCAGCCGCTCGGCGACGACCGAGCCGGGGCACCCCTCCGCGACCATCTGCAGGACCTCGCGCTCGCGGGCCGTCAGCGCCACCGGCGCCCGGCCGTCCGCGGCGACCCGCTCCGCCCGCTCCAGCGCGGCGTAGCGCTGCTCGGGCACCAGGACGTACCGGTGCCCGGCGGTGTCCTCGACCACGACGTCGTCCCACCCGTCGGCGGGCAGCACGACCCGCTGCCCGTCCACGACCGGCACCCGCGCGGGCTGCCCGTCGACGACGGCCTTCTGCTGGACCATCCACCGCTCCCTCTGCACGCCCGGGAGCGGGTGCCCGCTGACTGGAGCACGCTCGCCCGCCGGGGACGACCACGATCACGATAAGCGGCGGTCCCACCCCGTGCACGCTTGAACGCGGAACCACTTCCCGCGGCGCGCCCCGCCCTTGCCGCGCCGCCCCCGGCCCGGCGAGGGTGGGGCGGTGACGCACCACCCGCGCGACGACGCGCCGGCCGCGCCCGCCGACACCCCTGTGGGCCCCCTCGACGCCACCCGCGTGCCCCGCTTCGCCGGCCCGGCGACCTTCGCCCGGCTGCCCCGCCTCGACGAGGTGGCCCGCGCCGACGTCGCCGTGCTCGGCATGCCCTTCGACAGCGGTGTCAGCTACCGCCCGGGCGCCCGGTTCGGGCCCGCGCACGTGCGCGCGTCCTCGCGCCTGCTGCGCCCGTACAACCCCGCCACCGGCGCGTGGCCGTTCGCCGACCAGCAGGTCGCCGACGCCGGCGACGTCGCCCTCAACCCGTTCGACGTGCACGAGGCGCTCGACACCGCGCGGGCCGCCGTGGCGTCCCTGACCGCCGACGGCACCCGCGTGCTGTCCCTGGGCGGCGACCACACCCTCGCCCTGCCCGTGCTGCGCGCCCTGGCCCGCGAGCACGGGCCGCTGGCCGTCGTCCACCTCGACGCCCACCTGGACACCTGGGACACCTACTTCGGCGCCCCGTACACGCACGGCACCCCGTTCCGCCGCGCCAGCGAGGAGGGGCTGCTGGACCTGGAGCGGTGCGTCCACGTCGGCACCCGCGGGCCCCTGTACGCCGCCAGCGACCTGGAGGACGACGCCCGCCTGGGGTTCACCGTCGTGCGCGCCGACGACTACGAGACCGACGGCGTCGCCCGCGCCGTCGAGCGCGTCCTGCGCCGCGTCGAGGACGCCCCCGTCTACGTCAGCGTCGACATCGACGTCCTCGACCCCGCCGCCGCGCCCGGCACCGGCACCCCCGAGGCCGGTGGGCTGACCAGCCGGGAGCTGCTGCGCACGCTGCGCGGGCTGGCCGGCCGGCGCGTCGTCGGCGCCGACGTCGTGGAGGTCGCCCCCGCCTACGACCACGCCGAGATCACCGGCATCGCCGCCGCCCACGTCGCCTACGAGCTGCTCGGCCTGCTCGCCGGCCCCCGCGCCGGGAGCGCCCGGTGAGCCTGCCCACCCCGCCCGAGGAGGACACCGGCCCCGGCGCCGGCACGGGCGCCGGCGAGCTGACGATGCTCGTGCCCGACTTCCCCTTCCCCTACGACGAGCACCTGGCCTCCCCCGCCGGCCTCGGCAGCGTCCCGCCCGCGCGGCACGGCACCGAGGTCGCCGTCGTCGGCGCCGGGATGTCCGGCCTGGTCACCGCGTACGAGCTGATGAAGCTGGGCCTGCGGCCCGTCGTCCACGAGGCCGGCGAGATCGGCGGGCGGCTGCGCACCGCCACCTTCCCCGGCGTCGACGGGCCCGTCGCCGACCTGGGCGGCATGCGCTTCCCCCGCTCCGGGCGCGCGTTCTGGCACTACGCCGACCTCGTCGGCGCGCGCTCGGCGCCCTTCCCCAACCCCCTGGCCCCGCAGACCCCCAGCACCGTCGTCGAGCTCGGCGCCCGCGCCCACCACGCCGTCACCGCCGACGACCTGCCGCCGTTCTTCGGGGAGGTCTCCGCCGCCTGGGCCGACGCGCTGGAGGAGGGCGCCCGGCACTCCGAGGTCGTCGACGCGGTGCGCCGCCGCGACCTGCGCGCCCTCAAGCAGCTGTGGGACGAGACCGTCCCCCGCCTGGACGAGCAGACGTTCTACGAGTTCGTCGCCCGCTCGCGCGCCTTCTCCCGGCTCAGCTACGCCCACCGCGAGACGTTCGGGCAGGTCGGCTTCGGCACCGGCGGCTGGGACACCGACTTCCCCAACTCGGTGCTGGAAGTGCTGCGCGTCGTGCACACCGGCGCCGACGACGCGCACCGGCGGATCCTCGGCGGCGCGCAGTCCGTGCCGCTGGGCCTGTGGCGGCACCGCCCCGACCGGCTCGCCCACCACCCGCGCGGCACGTCGCTGGAGTCCCTGCACGGCGGCTCCCCGCGCCCGGGGGTGGTGCGGGTCCGGCGCGGGGAGGACGGGCGGCTGCACGTGCTGGACCGCTGGGGCACCGAGCGCGGCTACGACGCCGTCGTCGTCACCTGCCAGTCGTGGCTGCTGTCCGCCGGCATCGACACCGACGAGTCGCTGCTCAGCCACGACCTGTGGATGGCGCTGGAGCGCTCGCACTACATGCAGGCGTCCAAGACGTTCGTGCTCGTCGACCGCCCGTTCTGGCACGACCGCGACCCGGTCACCGGCCGGCACGTCATGTCCACGACGCTGACCGACCGGATGACCCGCGCCACCTACCCGCTGGACGGCCCGGCCGGACCGGACGGCCCGGCGACGCTGTGCCTGTCGTACACGTGGAACGACGACTCGCTGAAGTGGCTGGCGCTGGACGTCGGCGAGCGCGTCCGGCTCATGCTGCACAGCCTGGGCAAGATCTACCCCGGCCTGGACATCGCCTCCCACGTGCTGGGTGAGCCGATCACCGTGAACTGGGAGCGCGAACCGCACTTCATGGGCGCCTTCCGCGGCAACCTGCCCGGGCACTACCGCTACCAGCGGCGCCTGTTCACCCACTTCGTGCAGGACGACCTGCCGCCGCAGCACCGCGGGATCTTCCTGGCGGGCGACGACATCTCCTTCACCCCCGGCTGGGCGGAGGGCGCCGTCACCACCGCGCTGAACGCCGTGTGGGGGGTGGTGCGCCAGCTCGGCGGCTCCAGCGCCCCCGGCAACCCCGGCCCCGGCGACCGCTTCGCGGAGCTGGCCCCGCTGCGCCTGCCCGACTGAGCGGGCCGGGCGCGACGCCCCTCACGACGTGCTGGCGCCCCCGCTGGCCCGGCGGTGCGCGCGGGTGCCGTGCCACTGCAGGCACAGCGCGGTGGCGTCGTCGACCAGCTCGCCGTCGCCCACGGCTTCCTGCACCGCGGTCGTGAGGGCCTGGATCAGCTGGCGCGGGTGCGCCTCGCGGTGCTGCACGAGCAGCGCCGGCAGGTCCACGTCGCGCGCGTTGCGCTCGAGCATGCCGTCGGTCAGCAGGACCAGCCGGTCGCCGGGCTCGAGCTGGGAGCGCTGCACCCGGTAGGAGGTTCCGGGGAGCACCCCGAACGGGAGGTCCACCTCCAGCCGCAGCGGTCGCGCGCTGCGGCCGCGCAGCAGCAACGGCCGGGGGTGGCCGGCGTTGACGACCTCCACGGCCCCGGAGGACAGCTCGACGCTCAGCAGCAGCCCGGTGACGAAGCCCAGGCCGTCGTGGTGCTCGGCGACGGCGTCGTTGGCGTCGCGGGCCATCACCGCCAGGTCGTGCGAGGCGCGGCGGCCGTTGCGCAGGCTGCCCACGGCCAGGGTCGCCAGCAGGGCCGCCTCCACGTCGTGGCCCATGGCGTCCGTCATCGACACGTACAGCCGCTCGGCGTCCAGCGCGTAGTCGAAGGTGTCACCGCCCACGGTGCTGGACGGCTCCAGCCACCCGGCCAGGGTGCACTGCGCCGCCTCGCAGGTGAAGGCGTCGGGCAGCAGGCGGCGCTGGATCTCCGCGGCCAGCGAGACCGGCCGGCTGCGCTGGCCCCACTCGTACAGGTCGGTGTGCCGGCGCTCGGTGGTCACCACGTAGGCCATCGCGTGGGCGGCGGAGGTGACCAGCGCCAGCACGTCGTCGTCGGGCGCCCCGGGCAGCACGAGCTCCAGCACGCCCATCGCGTCACCGCGGGCGGTGACGGGCGCCAGCACCCGGACCGCCGGGTCCCCGCGACGGCCGGCGGGCACGACCTGCACCCGCTGCTCCAGCACGGCCCGCCCGTGGGGCAGGGTGTCGTCGAGGGGCACCTGCTCGGCACCGCCCGCCTCCTCCTCGCGGGTGTCGGGGTGGCGCAGGCGCACCAGCGCCTTCCCGGCGAAGTCGGTGATGAGGAAGCTGACCTGCCGGGCGCCGACCTGCTCGCGCAGCTCCTGCGCGAACACCGCGACCGCCGCCGTGGGCGACGACGCCTCGACGTCGTCCAGCGGAGCGGTGAAGGAGCCACGTGCCACGACCACGGGACCAATCTAGGGAAGACGGCGATCACCGCACCGGGGGCCGGGCCCGCCCGGGTGTTCACCGCGCGGTCACCCGCGGCCCCTACCGTCCGCCGCGTGAGCGCGAACCCCCCGGCGAACCTCCCGGCGTCCCTGGCGCGGCGGCTCGGCACCGGCGACGCCGTCGCGATCGGGCTCGGCTCGATGCTCGGCGCCGGCGTGTTCGCCGCGTTCGCGCCCGCGGCGGCCGCCGCGGGCGCCGGACTGCTGGCCGGGCTCGCCGTCGCGGCCGTCGTCGCCTGGTGCAACGCCACCTCCTCCGCGCAGCTGGCCGTCCAGCACCCCGCCGCCGGCGGCACCTACGTGTACGGCCGCGAGCAGCTGGGCGAGTGGTGGGGGTTCCTGGCCGGCTGGGGGTTCGTCGTCGGCAAGACGGCCAGCTGCGCGGCGATGGCCCTCGTGGTCGCCGCGTACGCGGCCCCGCCCGGCTGGGAGCGCCCCGTCGCGGTGGCCGCCGTCGCGGCGCTGGCCGCCGTGAACCACCGCGGGATCACCCGCACGGCCCGGCTGACGAAGGTGCTGCTGGTCGTCGTGCTGCTCGCGCTGGCGGTGGTCGTGGCCGCCGGGCTGGGCGGCACCGGCGGGCGGGCCGGGACGACCGGCTGGGACGTGGGCGCCGGCGGCTGGTACGGGACGCTCCAGGCGGCGGGCCTGCTGTTCTTCGCCTTCGCCGGGTACGCGCGCATCGCCACGCTCGCCGAGGAGGTGCGCGACCCGGCGCGCACGCTGCCGCGGGCGGTGCTGGGCGCGCTGGCGGGCGCGGCCGCCGTGTACGCCGCCGTCGGCACGACCGCGCTGCTGGTGCTGGGCCCGGACCGGCTGGCGGCCTCGACGGCGCCGCTGGTGGACGTCGTGGCCGCGGCCGGCTGGGGCTGGGCGGAGGTGCTCGTGCGGGTCGGCGCGACGGCCGGGGCGCTGGGCGCCCTGCTGGCGCTGGTGGCCGGGGTGGGCCGCACGACGCTGGCGATGGCCCGCGGCGGCGACCTGCCGGGCGCGCTGGCCGCGGTGCACCCCCGGTACCGGGTGCCGCACCGGGCCCAGGTGGCGGTGGCCGTCGTCGTGGTCGTCGTGGTGCTGTCGGTGGACGTGCGCGGGGCCATCGGGTTCAGCTCGTTCGGGGTGCTCCTGTACTACCTCGTCGCCAACCTCGCGGCGTGGACGCAGACCGGGGAGCACCGGCGCTGGCCGCGGCCCGTGCAGGCGCTCGGCGCGGTCGGCTGCGTCGTGCTGGTCCTCGCGCTGCCGCCGTCGTCGGTGCTGGCGGGCGTGGCCGTGTTCGCCGTCGGGGTCGCCTACCGGCTGGTGCTGGTGCGCCGCCGCCGGGCCAGCAGCGGCGGCAGCGCCAGCGCGGCCAGCAGCCACACCCAGGCCAGCCAGGGGCCGACCTCGCGCCGGTAGCCCAGGGTCAGGGCCTCCACGGCCGGGGACATGCCGTCGACCAGCCCCGGCACGTACGCCAGCGCCAGCAGCGACAGGCGCACCAGCAGCAGCCGGTCCAGGGCGGCCGGGGCGGTGACGGCCAGGGCCAGCGGCCCCCACAGCAGCAGGTCGTACCAGGGCAGCGCGTAGGGCGCCGCGAGCAGGTAGCCCAGCGCCAGCAGGCAGGTGGCGCCGGCGGCGGTGCGGCGCAGCTCGTCGTCCGGTTCCAGCGTCGTCGCCGTACCGGCCAGCCGGCGCGCGTGCACCGCGACCAGCAGCGCCGCCAGCACCAGCGTGCCGGGCAGCAGCGCCCCGCGCGGCAGCCCCGCGTCCACGAGCGGGCGCCACACCGTCGCCAGGGACACGTAGCGGCTGGCGGTGCGCGTCTGGTCGTAGGCGTGGGCGCCGGCCCACAGGTGCGCCGGCACGAGCACGAGCAGCGCGCCCGCGACGCCGCGCAGCAGCCAGCCCGGTCCCCACCCGGCCCGGCGCAGCAGGACGTGCGCGACGAGCAGCCCCGCCCCCGCGGCCGCGTACGGCAGCTTCGTGCCCGCCGCCACGCCCAGGACCAGCCCCGCGGCCAGGGGCGCGCGGGGCGCCAGCAGCAGCGCGCCGAGGGCGGCGGCGCCGGCCAGGACGTCGGCGTGGGCGCCGCCCAGACCGACGGTCAGCAGCAGCGGGTTCAGCGTCCACAGCACGGCGGCGCGCGCGCGGGCGGCGTCGTCGTGGCGCAGCGCGCGCTCCAGGCCGACCGCGGCGGCCGCCCACGCCGCCAGCAGCACCAGCTGCCCCGCCCACACGGTGGCGCGCACGGAGTCCCCGCCGGCCAGCGAGGCCAGCGCGTGCAGGAGCGTGGCGACCGGCCCGTACACCGAGGGCGTCTCCCGCCACGGGTCGCGCACCGCGGACGCGACGGGGTCCTGCCCGCCGGCGAACGCGGCCGGGGAGGCCGTGTACGGGTCGCCGCCGAGGGCGGCGATCCGCCCGTAGGCGGCGTAGCTGAGGTGGTCGGCGGACCCGACCGGCGGCAGCAGGCAGACGACGACCGCGGCGCCCAGCCCGGCGCGCAGCACCAGGCGCGGCGCGGGCCGCCAGCCGCGCCCGACGGCGGCGAGGCCGGTCAGCGCCGCCGCCCCGCCCGCCAGGCAGGTGGTCGCCAGCAGGGCGCTGACCAGCGCGGACGAGGGGCGCAGGCCCAGGTCGAACGGCACCCGGCCCGGGCCCAGGCCGGGAGCGGCGGCCGAGGGTCCGGCGACGGCGACGGCCGCCCACGCCAGCAGGGCCAGCGCGCCCAGGCCCCCGGCGAGCAGCGGCAGGCGCCCCGCCGGCCCGCCGCGCGCGGCGGTGCCGCTCACCGCCGGGACGCCACCGCGGACGTCACCACGGGCGGACCCGCACCCGCCGCTGGGCCAGGGCCAGCGCCACGTCGCGGTACTGGGCGGCGCGGTGGGCCTGCGCGCGCCAGTCGGTGCCGGTGACGCGGTGGTGCAGGTCGCAGGGCACCTCGGTGACGCGGAAGCCCGCGCGCACCAGGTCGATCGTCAGGGCGGTCTCCACGCCCCAGCCGCGGGCCAGCGGCAGCGCGGCCTCGAACGCCCCGCGGGTCAGGCAGCGCATCCCCGACAGGGGCTGCTGCGGGGACCAGCCGACGGCCGCGCAGGTGCCGCGGCGGGCCAGGCCCACGACGAGGCCGCGCCCGCCGCCGGGGGTGGCCTGGCGGGGCAGGACGGCGATCGTCATGTCCGCCTCGCCGGCCAGGACGGGACCGGTCAGCGGCTCGGTGCGCGCGGCGCTGCCGGCGAGGTCGGCGTCCACGAACAGCAGCGGCCGCGGCCCCGTGCCGGGGCGGGGGGCGGCGTGCTCGCGGGCGGCGACGGCGCGGGCGCCGGTGCGCATCGCGGCGGCCTTGCCGCGGTTGCGGCGGTGGGCGACGACGAGGGCGCCGGCGTCGCGGGCGCGGGCCGCGGTGGCGTCGGTGGAGCCGTCGTCGACGACGACGACGAGGTCGGCGACCTCCAGGCCGCGCAGCGCGCGGACCGTCTCGGCGATCCGCTCCTCCTCGTCCTTGGCGGGGACGACCACCGCGACGGTGCGGGAGGGGCTGGGCGGCGGCACGCCCGGAACGGTAGCGGGTGCCCCGGAGGCCGGCCGCTCAGCAGCGCGTCGCGCCCGGCAGCAGGCGCAGCGCCAGGACGGTGACGTCGTCGTGGCCCTGCTGCCCGCGGGTCAGGACGTCCACGAGCTCGTCGACGATCGCGGCGGGGGTGTCGCGGGCGGTGGAGCGGAAGACGTCCAGCGCGGCGGCCATGCCGTCGGTCAGGGAGCGGGTGCGGGTCTCCACGAGGCCGTCGGAGAAGACGACGAGGCCGCTGCCGGGGTCGAGGTGGAGGTCCAGGACGTCGTGGCGGGGGTCGCCGGGCACGCCGACGGGCACGCCGGGCGGCACGTCCAGGTAGGCGGGTCCGGTGCCGGTGCACGACAGCGGCGGCAGGTGCCCGGCGCTGGCGGCCAGCAGCCGCCCGTCGCGGCGCAGGAGGCCGTAGAAGAGGGTGACGAGGTCCTCGTCGCGGTCGGCGACGGCCGCGCACGTGTCCAGCCCGCGCAGCACGGCCCCGGGGTGGGGGTCGACGAGGGCGAGGGTGCGCACCTGGGTGCGGACCTCGCCCATGACGGAGGCGGCGCGCACACCGCGGCCGACGACGTCGCCGAGGACGACGGCGACGAGGTCCTCGTCCAGGACGATCAGCTCGGCCCAGTCGCCGCCGACGTCGCTGCCGGCGGCGGTGGCGGTGCGCCGGTGCGCGGCCAGCCACGGCACGCGCGGCAGCGGGCCGGGCTGCAGGGCCTCCTGGAGGATCGACGCGGTGCTGCGCTGGGCCTCCAGCAGCTGCGCGCGCTCCAGCGCGGTGGCGGACTGCCGGGCCAGCGCGAGGAGGAAGTCGCGCTCGCCGTCGTCCTCGGCGACGGTCTCGGGGAAGTCCAGGACGAGGGTGCCCAGCTCGCCGCGCGCGGTGGTCAGGGGCAGCTCCAGCGTGACGGCGGGCGCGCCGGAGGGCCCGTCCCCCGCCCGCGGCGCGGGGGCGGGCAGCGGCAGGCCCTCGACGGGGTGCAGGTCGAGGGCGGCGCGCAGGGCCCCGGTGCCGCGCACGGCGACGCCGACGACGGCCTCGGCGACCTGCGCGTGGCTGCCGGCGTGCGCGAGGGCCGCGGTGAGCTGCTGCAGGGCGCCGGAGCGCCGCGCGGCCAGGACCCGCTCGGTGACGTCGTTGCTGGAGCCGACCCACTCCACGGTGCGACCGTCCTCGCGCACGGGCACCACGACGGCGGAGATCCACCGCCAGCGGCCGGGCCGCCCGACGCGGTAGCGGGCGCTGAAGCGGGTGTCGGTCTCCAGGCTGCGCTGCCAGGCGGCCAGGACGCCGGGCAGGTCGTCGGGGTGGACGTCCTGCTGCCACGCCTGGGCGGTGACCTCCCCCTCGCGGCCGGTGATGGCGCGCCAGCCGGGCAGGTCGCTCTGCAGGCCTCCGTCGCGGGTGACGGTGAAGACGTCGAGGCTGCCGGCCTCGGCGAGGGTGCGGTAGCGCTGCTCGCTGCGGGCGGCCGCGGCCAGCGCCTCGCGGGCGGTGCCGAGCAGCTGGGCGCGCTCGAGGGCGACGGCGCACTGGCCGGCGAGCGCCTCGGCGAAGGCCTGCCCGGCGGCGTCCAGCGAGCCGGGGCGGTCGAAGCCGAAGCGCAGGACGCCGACGAGGCGCCCGCGCGCGGTGAGGGGGTGCATGGCCCAGGAGCGCTCGCCGAGGGTGAGCAGGGGCCCGTTGAGGGCGCCGTCGAAGCGCGACAGCAGCTCCTCGGGGGTGCGCAGCAGCAGGGACCGGCGGGTGCGGGCGACGTGCGCGCTGGGGGTGGAGGAGGTCAGCGGGACCTCGGGGGCGGCACCGAGGGGGGAGACGCCCGCGTCGCGGCCGGTGCGCGGGCGCAGGACGCCGGCGGCCTCGTCGAGCAGGAAGACGCTGCAGGAGCTGCAGCCGAGGACGTCGCGGCCGGTGCGCAGGACGACGGTGACGACCTCCTCGACCTCGAGGGCACCGGCGAGGTGCACGGCGCTGCGCTGCAGGGACCGCAGGGCGGTGAGGTCGAGGGGGGCGTGCCCGGGGGTCCCGGGCGCGGGACTGGAGCGCATCGGGCTCAGCACCCCCTCCGGACGTCGGACGTCGCGTCCCGGCCCGTCCAGGACCTCGGCAAGATATCGCGCTGAGGTGCTTAACCGTGGCGGAGCGTCACGGCCGGACGGGTGACAGCGGACGCGCGGCCGTCAGCGGCGCCGTCAGTGGGGGTGGTGGCGGGTGGGACCGCCGAACGACGCCCACACGGTGCGGCTGAGGTCGTCGAGGTTCTCCACGACCCCCCACTCGTCGGCCAGGCCGTCCACGATGAACAGGCCGCGCCCGGAGGTCGCGGTCCAGTCCGGCCGCTCCGCGTCCACCGGTGCCGCCGGGCGGCTGGCCGACCCGCCGTCGGTCACGGCGATCTCCACGTGCGGGCGGGTGTCGGGCACGACCTCGCACTGGACGTGGATGTCCCCGCTGCGCAGGGGGCGGGCGTGCCGGACGGCGTTGCCCACGATCTCGGAGACGACGATCTCGATCTCGGCGGAGGCCATCTCGTCGAAGCCCGCGCTGTCCAGCACCCGGCGCACGACGTGCCGGGCGCGGGGCACGGAGGCCGCGTCGTGGGCGAACGACGCCCAGTGGCACTCCGGCACCGGACGAGCACCGGTGGGCATCGGGTCCTCCGCGGTCGTCGACATGGCGAACTCGGGGTACCCGGTGGCGCCGGGGGCGAAACCTGCCCGTCCGGCGGGTCCCCCGGACGGCCCCCCGGGGGCCGGCGGGCGGGCACCGGCTGCGAGCCGGCGGACACGTGCCGGAAACGTCGGACCGCTCCACCGGCGCGGCGTGTGACGCCTGCGTGAACTCTGCGCCGGCCGCTGTCGCCCCCGCGGCCCGCGTGCCACGGTGATCGCGCCCCGACGCCCGAGGAGGGCCCCGTGAAGCTGCCCGTGCAGACGTGGTTCGACCGGTCGACGTCCCGCGCCCGGGACTGGCCCATCGACCGGCTGCGCGCCCACAAGCAGGGCACCCGGGTCAGCGTGGTCCTGCCGGCGCTGGACGAGGAGGCGACGGTGGGCCGGGTGGTGGCCATGGTGCGGCGCCTGGCCGAGCAGACGGGCCTGGTCGACGAGGTCGTCGTGATGGACTCCGGCTCCAGCGACGACACCGCCGCGGTGGCCGAGGCGGCCGGCGCGGTCGTGCACCACCGCGACGACGTCCTGCCGGAGGTGGGCTCGCGCCCGGGCAAGGGCGAGGTGCTGTGGAAGTCGCTGGCGGTGACCACGGGCGACGTCGTCGTCTTCGTCGACGCCGACCTGGTGGACCCGCAGCCGCAGCTGGTGACGGGCCTGCTGGGGCCGCTGCTGACCGACCCGGGGGTCGAGCTGGTCAAGGGCTGCTACGACCGGCCGCTGGCGGGCGCGGGCAGCACGGCGGGCGGGCGGGTGACCGAGCTGGTGGCGCGGCCCCTGCTGAGCCTGCACTTCCCGGAGCTGACGGGCGTGGTGCAGCCGCTGGCCGGGGAGTACGCGGGCCGGCGGCGGCTGCTGGAGGCGGTGCCGTTCTGCGGCGGGTACGGCGTGGAGATCGCCATGCTCATCGACACGCTGCGCCTGCGCGGGCTGCAGGCCATCGCCCAGGTCGACCTGGGCCGGCGCCAGCACAGCCACCAGGGCACCGCGGCGCTGGGCCGGATGGCCGCGCAGATCACCAACGTCGTGCACGAGCGGGCCACGGGCGCGCGGCTGGAGGCGCCGGCCCTCACGCAGTTCCAGCGCGACGGCTACGGCCGCTACGCGCCGGTGACGCACTCGCTGGCGCTGGAGGAGCGCCCGCCGATGGCGAGCGTGGAGGGCTACCGCAGCCGGGAGCTCAAGGTCTCCTGACGCGGCGGCTCCCAGGGCCGGGGGCCGTGGTCAGCGGACGAACGGCTCCTGGCCGGTCTCGGAGACCAGCGGCCGGCCCGCGTCGGCCCAGGCGCCCATCCCGCCCTCGACGTTGACGACGTCGTAGCCGTTCTGCTGCAGCCACTCGGCGACCCGCTGGGAGCGGCCGCCGGCGCGGCAGACGACGTGCAGCTCCCCCTCGGGCAGCTCGCCGAGGCGCTGGGGGACCTGGCTCATGGGGATGTGCAGGGCGCCGTCGGCGTGCCCGGCGTCCCACTCGTCGTCCTCGCGGACGTCGAGGACGGCGGCGTCGGCGGGCACGTCGGCGGCGGGGACCTGGGGCACGTCGCTCATGCCCGCGAGCCTACGCACCCCCGTCCCGCCGCCCCACCCTCCCGCCCCTCCCCCGCCAACCCCCTCCCTCCGTGATCTTGCTGGGATCCCCTGCAAGATCACGGAGGGAGGGGCGGGGCGGAACCGTCACGGGCGGTGGACCGTCGAACACCGGGTGACGACCAGCAGGCTCCTGACGGGCACGGCGGCGGTCCTCCTCGGCGCCCTGGCGCTGGGCGGGCTGGCGGCCTGCGGCGAGCAGGACGCGGGCGGCCCGGTGACGACGCCGAGCACGAGCGCGCCCGCGGAGCCGGGCGCGACGGACGGCACGGACGGTCAGGACGACGACGGGGGCGAGGACGGCGTGCGCGCGGGTGAGCTGACGGTCACGGTCGACGACGGCGCCGGTGCGGTGTCGACGTGGACGCTGGTGTGCGGCGAGGACGGCAGCGCCGGCGGGGACCACCCGGACGCGGCGGGCGCGTGCGCGGCGCTGCAGGGCCAGCGGGACCCGTTCCGGCCGGTGCCGGCGGACATGATGTGCACGCAGGTGTGGGGCGGTCCGCAGACCGCGACGGTCGAGGGCACGTGGGCCGGGCAACCGGTGCGGGCGTCCTTCGACCGCACGGACGGCTGCCAGATCGCCCGCTGGGACCGCCTGGCGCCGCTGCTGCAGCCGGGCGTGCCCGCCGGGAGCGGCGCGGGCGGCGTCTGAGCCGTCCGGGGGCCGGCGTGGGCGGGCTCAGGCCGCCAGGCGGTGCCCGGGGCCGGCCAGGCGGGTCGCGCCGCCGTAGCGGGTGCCGCGCGGGGCGACGAGCGGAGCGCCCTCGGGCGCGCCGGCCGGTCCACCGCCCGCGCGGCCGGCGCGGGCCCAGCGCGCGCCGAGGACGGCCAGCGCGAGGGTGAGCAGGGTCAGGGCCGCGGTGGCGGCCAGGAGCACGGTGTCCATGCTCCGAGGGTGCGCCGCCGACCCCCGCCGGGTCATCGCCCCGCCGGGGGATCCCGGCGGGGCGGTGCTCGTCCCGGGGGTTGACGGGCGGGGCCTCAGCCCTCCCCGTCGCGCTCGGCCAGCCAGCGGTCGCGGGCGACGACGGCCACGTCGGGGCTGTCGGTGAAGATGCCGTCGATGCCGGTGGCGAAGTACTCCTGCGCGAGGTCGACGACGCGGCCGAAGTCCGCCGGGTCCTCGCCGGTGCGGTAGTCCACGGGCAGGAACTGGTTCTCGGGGCGCAGCGTGTAGGGCACGACCTCCAGCCCGGCGCGGTGCGCGTCGCGCACGAGGGTCGTCGGCTCGCCGAGGGTGCCGTCCTCCTCCAGGGGGACGACCTGCGTCAGGGCGGGGCCGACGGCGTTGACGTGGCGCGCGAGGTCGCGCAGCGCGGAGGGGATGAGCAGGTCGGCGTAGGTGCGGGGGTCGCCGGCGGCGACGAGGTCGTACGGGGCGCCCTCGGCGGAGGTGAGGAAGACGCTGTCGGCGCGCAGGCCGTACCGGGTGCGCAGGTCGACGAGGTTGGTCAGCTCGAAGGACTGCACGGTGGCGCCCGAGTCCGGGGTGTTGAGGCCGAACTCGGCCAGGAGCGCGACGACGGACTCCTCCATGCCCAGGCCGATCTCCTGGAAGTACGTGGAGTGCTTGATCTCGGGGATGACGCCGATGTCGCGCCCGAGCTCCTCGGACAGGGCGGCGCGCTCGGCGAGGACCTCCTCGAAGGTGGGGACCTCGTAGAACCCGTCGTAGACCGTGCTCTCCTGGCGCAGCTCGGGCAGGCGCTCCACGGCGCGCAGGGTCTTGAGCTCCGCGAGGGTGAAGTCCTCGGTGAACCAGCCGGTCTGCTCGACGCCGTCGACGGTCTTGGTCGTGCGCCGGTCGGCGAACTCGGGGTGCTCGGCGACGTCGGTGGTGCCGGAGATCTCGTTCTCGTGGCGCACGACGAGGACGCCGTCCTTCGTGGGCACGAGGTCGGGCTCGATGACGTCGGCGCCGGTGCGGGCGGCGAGGCGGTACCCGGCGAGGGTGTGCTCGGGCACGTAGGCGGAGGCGCCGCGGTGGCCGACGACGAGGGGGACCTCGTCGTGGGCGGGGTCGTGCGCGGGGTCGGCGGCCGCGGACAGGGCGGTCAGCGGCAGGGCGACGGCGGCGGCGAGGGTCGCGGCGGCGAGGCGGGCGCGGCGCGCGGGTGCTGTGGTCACGGGGAGCACCCAACCCCCGCGGCGGGCGCGGGCGGAAGACCCGGCGGTGAACCGGTCGTGAACTCCTCGGCTACTTCAGCAGGCGGGACAGGCGGCGGTCGGCCAGGAGCTTCCCGCCGGTCTGGCAGGTGGGGCAGTACTGCAGGGAGCGCTCGGCGAAGGACACCTTGCGCACGACGTCCCCGCACACCGGGCACGGCTGCCCCGTGCGCCCGTGCACGCGCGTCCCGGCGCGCTCCGCGTCCTCCAGCTGCGCCGCGGGCCGGCCGGCGGCCGCGGCCACCGCCGCGCGCAGGACGTCCCGCAGGCACGTGTGCAGCCGCTCGACCTCCTCGGGCGAGAGGTTCCCGGCGAGCGCGTACGGGGACAGGCGGGCGGCGTGCAGGACCTCGTCGGAGTACGCGTTCCCGACACCGGCCAGGACGGACTGGTCGCGCAGCAGGCCCTCGACGCGCCGGCGGGAGCCGGCGAGCAGCGCGGCGAGGGAGGCGGGGCCGAAGTCCTCGGCGAGCGGGTCCGGGCCGAGGGCGGCGACGGCGGCCACGTCGGTGGGCTCGCGCACGACGTGCACGGCCAGGCGCTTCTGCGTCCCCGCCTCGGTGAGGTCGAAGCCGGGCGGGCGCGCCGGGTCGTCCTCGTCCTCGGGGGCCAGCCGCACGCGCAGCGCGACGGGGTTCTTCCCGGAGGGGCGCAGCGGGGCGGTGGGCAGAGCGTCGGACCAGCGCAGCCGGCCGGCGCGGGACAGGTGGACCAGCAGGTGGAGCCCGTCGACGTCCAGGTCGAGCCACGTGCCGCGCCGGACGACGCCGGTGACGGCGAGGCCGTGCAGCGCGGACGGTGGCGGGTCGACGGTCTTGAGGACGGACAGGGCGCCGACCTCGACGTCGGCGACGACGCGGCCGCTCAGGCGCTCGCGCAGGAACGCGGCGAGCGCCTCCACCTCGGGCAGCTCGGGCACGCGCCCAGTCTGGCGCGGGGTGCGCGGTGCGGCACGATCTGCCGGGTGCGCCACCTGCTGACCGCCGTCCGCGCCCTCGTGGTCGTCCTCGTCGTGCTGGGCGTCCTGTGGGTGCCGGCCGCGCGCTGGGACGACCCGCAGCTGACGCTGTCGGGGATCGGCACGAAGCTCGTGTACTTCACCATCCAGTCGAACCTGCTGCTGGCGGCGGTGCTGGCCGCCGACGTGGTGGCCCGGCTGCGCTCGCGGGCGGGCCCGTCGCCGTGGCTGGTGGGCGGGGCGACGTTCTTCGTCACCATCACCGGCGTCGTCTACAACACGCTGCTGGTGCCGGGCGGCGGGCCGGACGCGGTGCTGCTGCTGGCGGGCCGCCCGAGTTCCGACCTGCTGCACGCGGTGGTCCCGGCGCTGGCGCTGCTGGACTGGGTCCTGTTCCGCCCGCACGGCCTCCTGTCGGTGCGCCGAAGTCTCGTGTGGCTGGTCTACCCGTTCGCGTACTCGGTGTTCGCGATCGTCCGCGGCGGCCTCGTGGACAGTTCCGTGCGGTACCCCTACTGGTTCCTCGACCCCACCCAGATCGGTTGGGACGGAGTGGGTTTGGCGTTCGCGGCGCTGCTGCCCGCGTTCGCCGTGCTGGCCTGCCTGTTCGTGGGTTCCGACAGGGTTTTGGCCCGCGCGCGGCGGCGTGCTTCACTGGCGGCGACTGAGGGGGAGTAGCCCGAGCACCACCGGTCGACATCCTGGCCCCGGCCCGGTCGGTGGGCCCGCCGCGCGGCGGGTGGGCGAGACCTTCGGCACCGACGACGACTCCCGGCGCCGAGAGGAAACCCTCGTGGACCCCAGCGTGCTCGCTGCCAGCTTCCTGCCGATCCTGCTGCTGGAACTGCCCGACAAGACGTTCGTGGCGACCCTCGTGCTCGCCACCCGGTTCCGGCCGCTGACCGCGTGGATCGGCGTCGGCCTCGCGTTCGCGGTGCAGTGCGCGGTGGCGGTCACGGCCGGCGGCCTGCTGGCGCGGCTGCCGGACCGGCCGGTGGCGGCGGTGGCGGCGGCGCTGTTCGCGATCGGCGCGGTGACCCTGTTCCGGGGCGCGGCGAGGGCGGCCGCCGCGGAGGAGGAGGCGCTGGCGGAGTACCAGCGCAAGGTGCGCGGCGGCGCCAGCGGCCTGCGCGCGGTGGGGGCCTCGTTCGGGGTGGTGTTCCTGGCCGAGTGGGGCGACCTGTCGCAGCTGTTCACCGCGGGCCTGGCGGCGCGCTTCGACGACCCGCTGTCCGTGTTCGCGGGGGCGTGGGCGGCCCTGCTGGTGGTCTCGGGGCTGGCGGCCGCGGCGGGCGCGGCGATCGTGCGCAAGGTCAGCGTGGCCACCGTCAGCCGCGTCGGCGGGGTGGTGTGCGCGCTGCTGGCCGTCGTCACGCTGCTGGAGGCGCTGGGGGTCGACCTGCCCGTGTGACCCCCGCCCGGGGGTAGCCGTCCCGACGGACCCGCCCGACTGCGAGGACAAGCCGTGGTCCGGGTGATTGACTGTGCGTCACAGAACGGTGACCGCACGACGGGGGCGGACGAGGGCGAGTCAGGGGGGTGGGGGGCCGGTGTTCCAGGTCGTCCTCCCGCCCTCCCCCCGCTCGGTCGGCGTGGCCCGCTGGCTCATCACCGAGTGGTGCGCGCCGTGGGTGAAGGCGTCCGAGGTCGAGGACGACACCGTCGAGGCCGCGCTGCTGCTGGCCAGCGAGGTCATCACCAACGCCGTCGTGCACGGCGAGGGGATGGTCCACGTGGCGCTGCGGCGGGTGGACACCACGGCCCTGCGCGTGGAGGTCTCCGACGAGGGCGGCGGCCTGCCGCTCATCGGCGCCCAGCGCGACGACGCCGAGAGCGGTCGCGGCATCGCGATGGTGGAGATGCTCTCCAGCCGCTGGGGCACCGACCTCGACGTCGGCCCCCTGGGCAAGACCGTCTGGTTCGAGCTGCCGACCTGAGGAGCGCCCTCAGCGGGCGGGCAGCACCACCGCGTCCCGGCCCGCGGCGCGCGCCACGAGCGCCTGCAGGAGCCCCACGACGCTCATGAGGGCCAGCGGCAGCGTCCACGACCCCGTCCCGGCGTGCAGGGCTCCCACGGCGACGGGGCCGAGCGCGGCCAGCAGGTAGCCGACGGACTGCGCCATCCCCGACAGGGCCGCCGCGCCCGCGGCGTCCACGGCGCGCGAGGAGATCGCCGCCAGCGCGGAGACGACCGTGACGCCCGTCCCGGCCCCCACGACGACGCTCGCGGCGACCGTCCAGCCCGGCGCCAGCAGCAGCAGCGCGTACCCGGCGCCGGTCAGCAGCGAGCCGGCCACGCCCGTGCGGCGGGCCCGGCGCGCGCTGGTGGCGACCGCCGGCACGAGCAGGCTGGCCAGCACGCCGGCGCCCTGCACGAGCGACAGGTGCCAGCCGGCGGCGGCCTCGTCGAGGCCGGAGCGCTCCACCAGCACCGTCGGCAGCCACGCGATGAGCACGTAGAACGTCACCGACTGCGCGCCCATGAAGGCGGTGACGGCCCACGCCAGCGGCGAGCGCCACGGCGCCCGGGCGCGCGCCGAGCGCGGCACCCGCGCCTCGGGGCGGCGCAGCTGCAGCGACCAGACGGCCGCGGCCAGCAGGGCGGGCAGCGCCCACACGGCCAGCGCGGTGCGCCAGCCGCCCGGGACGCCGTCGGCCACCGGCACGGCCAGCCCGGACGCGGCGCTGCCGGCCAGCCCCATGACGACGACGTAGCCGCTGGTGAGCAGGGCGACGCGGTCGGGGAACGCCTGGCGCAGCAGCGCCGGCAGGAGGACGTTGACGACGGCGATGGCCACGCCCAGCAGCGCCGTGCCGGTGAACAGGGCCGCCGCGGACGGCTGCCAGCGCAGCCCCGACCCGGCGGCCAGCAGCAGCAGCGCGGCGAACAGGGTGCGGCGCAGGCCGAGGTGGTCGGCCACGCGCGGCACGGCCGCGGAGGAGGCGGCGAAGGCCAGCAGCGGCACCGTGGTCAGGACGCCGGCGGCGGTGGAGCTGAGCCGCAGGTCGGCGCTGACGGCGGGCACGAGGGGCCCGACGACGGTGATGGGCGAGCGCATGACGCAGGCGACGAGCAGGACGCCCGCCAGCAGGGCGCCGGCGGCGCGGGGCCTCACGCGGCGGGCCGGGCGCGCCGCTCGGAGCGCAGGTACAGCAGCCCCAGGACGGGCAGCACGAGGGGCACGAAGACGTACCCGCGCCCGTAGACCGACCAGACGGTGGCGTCGGGGAAGGCCTGCGGGTCGGCCAGGCTGAGGGTGCCGACGGTGAGGACGCCGACCAGCTCGACGGTGACGGCCACCCACGCCACCGCCCGCCAGCGCGGCCCGGTGCGGGCCAGGCCGAGGGTGGCGACGACGTAGACGACGGCGGCCAGCGCCGACAGCGCGTAGGCCAGGGGCGCCTCGTGGAAGCGGGTGGCGATCTGCACGGCGGCCCGGGAGGTCGCGGCGACGGCGAAGACGCCGTACACGGCGACGAGGACGCGGCCCAGCCCGGTGGTGGTCCCCCCGCCCGCGCGCGCGGCGCTCACCGCTGCACCTGCCACAGCACCCACACCCGGTAGCTGAGGACGATGACGGCCAGGCAGGCGACGGCCAGCACCAGGGTGCTGGGCCGGGACCTGTCGGCCATCGCCCAGAACGCGCCGGCGGGCAGCATGAACGGCGCGACGACGAGGTAGGCGATCGAGGTGGCCAGGTCCGCCGGCCGCGCGCCGCGGGCCACGTCGACGAACCCGGCCACGACCATGACCAGCACCGACAGCTCGGTGACGGCGAGGGCGACGAGCGAGGCGCGTCCGACGCGGCGGTCGAGGGCGGTGAGGGCGACGGCCCACACGCCCATCGCCAGGGACAGCAGGCAGACGGCGGCGACGAGCGTTCCGGACACGCGAGGACTCTACGAGCCGCCCGCGGCTCCCCCGGCGCGGCGGCGGGTCAGCGGGCGGCGGGCAGTCCGGCGGCGCGCAGGTCGGCGACGGCGGCGGCCAGCAGGGCGGCCACGTCGGCCTCGCCGCCCTCCCCGGGTGAGCGGACCGTCACGCCGACGAGGAGGTCACCGGTGCGGGCGACGCCGGAGACGACCTCCGCACCGGGTGCGCGCGACCGCGCGGCCCACGCCTCGTCCCAGGCGTCCTCCCCGCCCGCGGGGGCGGTCAGCGCGAACGGCTCCTGCGGGTCCAGCCACCGGCACTCCCCGCTGTCCTCGACGACGTCGGCGAAGGCGGCCGGGCCGCTGCCGGCCACCCAGCCGGTGACGACGACGTCGACGCCGCGGGCGCCGGACGTGTCCCCCTCCGGCAGCCAGGTGGTCCAGCGGCCGGCGACCTGCTCGGCGTTCCCCGTCAGGCCCTGGTTGCACATCTGCCCCTCGACGACGGCCGTGGCGGCGTACTGGCCGAGGTCGCTGAACAGCGCGTGGTCCTCGCCGAGGACGGCGGCCACCCCGGGCAGGTCGGGCACGTCGTAGGCGACGTCGGCGGGGTCCTCGGGCGCGGCCGTCGGCCCGGGCGGCTCGTCGGTGGGGGTCGCGGGGACCGTCGGTGCCGGGGCGGGTTCCTCGGGCGGGGCCGTGGCCACGCGCGTCGTGGTGGTCGAGGAGTCCGGCAGCAGGGAGCCGAGCGCGGGCACGACGGCCACGACGGCGGCGGCCAGCAGCACCTGACCGGCGCGGCGGCGCCGGCGCCGGGCGCGGGTGCGGCGACGGGTGCCGTCCACGAGAGCGGCGGTGTCGACGCGGGCGCCGTCCCCGGCGCGCAGGGCCTCGCGCAGCAGGGCGGCCGGGTCGCGCTCGTCAGCCACGGTCGTCCTCCTCGGCGAGGAACCGGCGCAGCGAGGCCAGGCCGCGGTGGGCGTTGCTGCGCACCGTGCCGGTCGTGCAGCCGAGCAGCGCGGCGATCTCCTCGTCGGGCAGGTCCTCGTACAGGCGCAGGACGAGGACGACGCGCTGGCGGTCGGGCAGCCGGCGCAGCAGGGCCAGGCAGCGCTCGCGCTCGGCGTGCCGCTCGGCGGTGTCGGGAGCGCGCGCGGCGCCGGGGTCCTCGGGCAGCGCGACCGGGTCGGCGGCCTGCTCGTGGCGGCGGAACGCGCGCCGGCGCCAGGAGGTGACGGCGTTGACGAGCATCCGGTGCAGGTAGGCGGTGGGGTCGTCGACCTCGGCGAGCCGGTCGCGCTTGACGACGGCGCGCGCGAGGACGTCCTGCACGACGTCCTCGGCCTGGTGCGGGTCGCGCAGCAGGGCGCGGGCCAGCCGCACGAGGCGCGGTCCCTCGCGGGCGACGAGCTCGGCCAGGCCGTCGCCGCCCGGGTCCGGCCCGGCGGCGGGGGAGTCCCCTCCTGCTCCCCCGGCGCCCGGCCCCGGGCGCACCCGGGTCCCCGGCGGCGTTCCCGGCGGCCACGCGGACGCCGGCGCGGCGGCCGGGTCGGTCGCCGCGAGGTCCGCGGGCGGGGAGGAGGTGCGCACACCGGGACGACGCCGTGGACCCACCGCCGCGTTGCACCCCTCCCCGGACTCGTCCGGCCCGTCCTCAGGCGCCGACGAGCTCGCGGAACGGGTCGATGGCGAAGTAGACGACGAAGAGGCCGGCGACGACCCACATGAGCGGGTGCACCTCGCGGGCCTTGCCGCGCGCCACCTTCAGCACCGTGTAGGCGACGAACCCGGCGCCGATGCCGGCGCTGATGGAGTACGCGAACGGCATGAGGACGATGGTGAGGAAGGCCGGCAGCGCGATCTCGAAGTCGCTCCAGTCGATGCCGCCGACCTGGGTCATCATGAGGAACCCGACGACGACGAGGGCGGGGGTCGCCGCCTCGTAGGGCACGATCGCGACGACGGGCGCGAGGAACGTGGCGAGCAGGAACGCCACCCCGGTCACGACGCTGGCCAGGCCGGTGCGGGCGCCCTCGCCGACCCCGGTGGCCGACTCGATGAAGCTGGTGTTGCTGGAGACACCGGCCGCGCCGCCGGCCGCGGAGGCCAGGGAGTCCACGACGAGGATGCGCCGGGTGGCCGGCGGGTTGCCGTCCTCGTCGAGCAGGTCGCCCTCCTTGCCGATGGCGACCATCGTGCCCATCGTGTCGAAGAAGTCGGCCAGCAGGAGCGTGAAGACGAGGAGCACGACCGTGACGAGGCCGACGGCCTCGAAGGAGCCGAGCAGGTTGAACTGACCGAGGGTGGTGAAGTCGGGGACGCTGATCCACGTCTCGGGCAGCGCGGGCACGTTGAGCCCCCAGGCGCGCTCGTCGCGGACCGTGCCGTCGGCGTTCGTGCGCGCACCCAGCCGGGCGACGGCCTCCACGACGACGGCGAGCACGGTGGCGACCGCGATGCCGGCCAGGATCGCGCCGCGGACCTTGCGGGCCATGAGGACGACGATGAGCAGCAGGCCGGCGACGAAGACGAGGGTGGGCCAGCCGGCGAGGAAGCCGCCGATGCCGAGCTCGAGCGGGGTGCCGGCGCCGGAGCGGACGATGCCGCCGTTGACCAGGCCGATGATCGTGATGAACAGCCCGATGCCGACGCTGATGGCCGTCTTCAGCTGGGCGGGCACGGCGTGGAAGACGGCCTCGCGGAACCCGGTGAGGACGAGCACGAGGAGGATGAGCCCCTCGATGACGACGACGCCCATCGCGTCGGCCCACGTCATGCCGGGCAGCGAGGCGATGCCGAAGGTGACGAACGCGTTGAGGCCCAGGCCCGTCGCGAGCGCCAGGGGGTAGTTGGCCACGACGCCCATGAGGATCGTGGCGACGCCCGCGACGAGGGCGGTGGCGGCGGCGACGGCCGCGAGGGCGGGCGCGTCACCGCCCCCGAGGAAGCCGCCGGTGCCGTCGGGCTGCGTCCCGATGATCAGCGGGTTGAGCACGATGATGTAGGCCATCGTGAAGAACGTGGCGAGGCCGCCGCGGACCTCGCGGGCGACGGTGGAGCCGCGCTCGCTGATCCTGAAGTAGCGGTCGACCGCGGAGCGCGGGCGGGACTGCCGGGTGGACGTGGGGGTGCGCGGGGCCATCGAGCGTCCTCGGGGGCGTGGGGGGCGGGGCGTCGGACGGCCGCGACGTCGAGGCCGACGCGCATCGTGCCACGGTCCGTGGGGGGTCGTGGGAGCCCCAGCTGTGGTGAGCTGGGCCGGTGGACGAGCGGGCGGCGACGCCGGTGGACGCGCGGGTGCGCCTGCTGCGTCTGCCCCTGCGCACCCGCGCGCGCCTGGACCGGCACGTGGAGGGGCTGCTGCGGGAGTTCGCCCTCGTGCGCATCAGCGAGGCCCGCGCCAGCGCGGGCACGCTGCCGGCGCGGCTGCTGGAGGTGGCCGCCGAGCTGGACACCACCTGGGCGCCGTACCGGGAGCAGCGGGCGCGGGCGATGGACGACGCGCTGGCGGCGGGCGAGGAGTTCTTCGACGCCGAGTACGCGACGACGACGGCGTCGGCGCCGTGGGTGCGGCGGCTGCTGGCGGTGCTGCGGGAGGCGGACGAGTTCTGCCGGTCCACGCACCTGCTGGCCCTGCCGGCGGACCGGGAGCTGGTCGCGTTCCGCGACTGGCTGTTCGGGCAGGTCCTCGACCAGCTGGCCGGCGGACCGGCGCGGCCGTGGGCCGGGGGCGCGGGCGCGGCGCTGGAGGAGCGGCTCCCGGCGGCGGCACCGGCGAGCCCGGCCACCGACGGCGGCGAGCCGGTCGCGGAGCCGCTGGTGCTGGAGCCGCTGCCGGCGTCGGTGGGCGCGGCGCGCCGCTGGCTGCGCGGGGTGCTGCGGGAGGTGGGGGCGCAGGAGCTGGAGGACGCCGCGGAGCTGGCGGTGTCGGAGGTGGTGACGAACGCGGTGCTGCACGCGCGCACGCGGTTCACCGTCGCCGTGCGCGCGCCGGCCGGCGGGTCGCTGCGCGTGGAGGTCACCGACTCCTCCCCCGCCCCGGTGCGGGTGCGCCGGCACGGGTCGGCGGCGACGACGGGCCGGGGCCTGCGCGTGGTGGAGGCGGTCTCGCGCGACTGGGGCGTGCGGGAGCCGCCGCCGGGCGCGGGCCCCGGCAAGACCGTGTGGTTCGCGCCCCGCCCCTCCTGACCGCCCCTCCCCCACCCCTGCCGTGATCTTGCAGGGATTCCCAGCGAGATCACGGCGGGGAGGGGACGGTGGCGACGAGGACGGGGTCGTCCGGGTCGTCCGGGTCGTCCGGGTCGGCCGGACCCGCCGCGGGCTCGGTGCGGACGGCCAGCCCCGCGCCGCGCAGGACGGCGGTAGCGGCGGGCGCCTGCGGGGCGCCGACCTCGGTGACGAGGTGACCGCCGGGCGCGAGCCACGAGGGGGCCTGCCCGGCCAGGCGGCGCAGGACGTCCAGGCCGTCGGGGCCGCCGTCGAGGGCGCGGCGCGGTTCGTGGTCGCGGAACTCCGGCGGCAGCAGCGCGACGGCGTCGCGCGGCACGTAGGGCACGACGGCCAGCAGCAGGTCCACGCGACCGCGCAGCCGCGCGGGCAGGGCGTCCAGGAGGTCGCCGCGGTGCACGCCGACGCTCAGGCGCGGGCCGGCGAGCGCGGTGAGGTTCTCGCGCGCGCAGGCGACGGCCACCGGGTCCACGTCGCAGGCGCGCAGCTCCAGCGGCGGGCCGGGTGAGCCGGCCAGCGCGCGGGCCAGCGCCCCGCCGAGGGCCCCGCTGCCGCAGCACACGTCGACGGCCAGGGCCGGGCGCGGCAGCCCGAGCGCCACCGCGACGAGCCGCTCGGAGCGCCGGCGCGGCACGAACACGCCGGGCCGCACGCGCCAGCGGTGCCCGGCGAACCCCGCCCAGCCGAGGACCTGCTCCAGCGGCGTCCCGCCGGCCCGCGCGGCGACCGCGTCCGCCAGCCACCGCCGGCCGCGGCCCTCGGCGAGCAGCAGGTCGGCCTCCCGCTCGGCCAGCACGCACCCGGCCGCGCGCAGCCGGGCGACGAGCTCGCCGCGCGTCAGCACCGGTGCGCGGGCCGGAACGCGCGGCGGGAGTTCTCCACGTGCCGGCGCATGAGGTCCGCCGCGCCCGCCTGGTCGCCGCTCGCGATGGCGGTCACGATCCGGCGGTGCTCGGTCCACGCGCGTTGCCCCTGCTGCGGCACGGTCGTGGCGTACGCCCACTGGATGCGCTCGGCGACCCGGCGCAGCACCATCGCCATGCTCGCCGAGCGCGAGAGCCGGGCGACGGCGTCGTGGAAGCGGGTGTTCAGCTCGGCGCCGTCGGCGGCGCGGCCGTCGGCGAGCGCGGCGAACCCGGCGTCGACGATCGCGGTGAGCTCCTCGACCACGCCGTCCGCGTCGCCGTCGGCGACCCGCCGGGCGCAGCGGCCGGCGGTGATCTCCTCGACGACGACGCGGACGGCGTACAGGTCGGCCAGGTCGTCCACGGGCACGTCGGCCACCCGCGCGCCGGCGTTGGGCCGCAGCTCGACGAACCCCTCCCCCGCCAGCGCCCGCAGCGCCTCGCGCACGGGCACCCGGGAGGTGCCGTAGCGCTCGACGAGGCTGGCCTCGGTCAGCCGCGCGCCGGGGGGCAGGTCCCCGGCGAGGACGTCGCGGCGCAGCGCGGCGGTGACGCGCTCGGCGGACGCACCCACGCCCGCCGCCCTACGCCGCGGCCCGTCCGGGGATGGCGGAGAGCAGGTCGGCGGTGTACTCGTGCTGGGGGTCGTCGAACACGGCGTCGATCCTGCCCTGCTCGACGACCCGCCCGCGACGCATGACGAGCACGTCGTGGGCGATCTCGCGGGCGACGGCCAGGTCGTGGGTGATGAACAGGTACGCCAGGCCGAGCTCGCGCTGCAGGCGGTCCAGCAGCTGCAGCACCTGCCGCTGCACGAGGACGTCGAGGGCGGAGACGGCCTCGTCGCACACGACGAGCTGCGGGTCCAGCGCGAGGGCGCGGGCGACGGCGACGCGCTGGCGCTGCCCGCCGGACAGCTCGGCGGGGCGGCGCTGGGCCAGCGCGCGGGACAGGGCGACGTGGTCCAGCAGCTCGGCGACGCGGGCGCGGCGCGAGGCGGCGTCGCCGACCCCGAACACGCGCAGGGGCTCGTCGACGAGGCGCTCGACGGTCTTGGTGGGGTCCAGGGAGCCGTAGGGGTCCTGGAACACCGGCTGCAGGCCGCGGCGCACCTCGCGCCGGCGCTGCCGGCCGGCGCCGGTCAGGGACTCCCCGCCGATCAGGACCGTGCCGGAGGTGGGGTCCTCCAGACCGAGGACGAGCCGCGCGGTGGTGGTCTTGCCGGAGCCGGACTCCCCGACGACGGCGGTGGTCGTGCCGGCGGCCACGGAGAAGGAGACGCCGTCGACGGCGCGCACGACCTCGCGCTGCCCGCGCACCCGGTACTCCTTGACGAGGCCGTCCACGCGCAGCACCTCGCGCGGCTCGCCCGCCGGCAGCGGGCGGGGCGGGGCGGCGACGGCGCCGGCCGGGGAGGCCGCGACGAGGGCGCGGGAGTAGTCGTGCTGCGGGGCGCGCAGCACCTCGCGGGCCGGGCCGGTCTCCACGACGCGGCCCTCGGACACGACGACCACGTCGTCGCAGCGGTCGGCGGCCAGGCCCAGGTCGTGGGTGATGAGCAGCAGCGACGTGCCGCGGGCGGCGGTGAGCGCCTCGAGGTGGTCGAGGATCTGCCGCTGCACCGTCACGTCGAGCGCGGAGGTCGGTTCGTCGGCGACCAGCAGGTCGGGTTCGGCCGCGAGCGCGATCGCGATGAGGACGCGCTGGCGCATGCCGCCGGAGAACTCGTGCGGGTACTGCCCCGCCCGCCGGGCCGCGTCGGGGATGCCGGCCTCCTCCAGCAGCCGCACGGCGCGCTCGCGGGCGGCCGCGCCGCGGGCCAGGCCGTGGAACTCCAGGGTCTCGGCGACCTGCCGGCCCACCCGGGCCGACGGGTTGAGGTTGGACATCGGGTCCTGCGGCACGAGCCCGACGCGCCGCCCGCGCAGCCGCCGCAGGCGCCGGTCGTCGCCGCGCACGAGGGCGTCGGTGACGTCCTCGCCGGCCAGGACGACGGTGCCGCCGGTGACGCGGCCGTTGCCGGGCAGCAGGCCGAGCACGGCGGTGGCGGTGGTGGACTTGCCGGAGCCGGAGGCGCCGACGACGGCGACGCGGTGCCCGCGGCGCACGGTGAGGTCGACGCCGTGCAGGACCTCGGTGGTGCCGGCGCCGGTGCGGTACCCGACGCGCAGGTCGCGCACGCGCAGCAGCTCGTCGGTGGGAGCGGTCGAACTCTCCACGGGGTTCTCCACGGGGTTCACCGCCCCACCGCGTAGCCCTGGGCGCCGCGCGGGTTCGCGGCGGCGTGCAGCACCCCGGTGGCGGGGTCGCGCCCGGCGCACGAGAGGCGGCCGAGCGTCCAGTCCCCGGCGCGCGTCACGCGGTGGCCGCGGCGCTCCAGGTCGGCGACGACGTCCTCGCCGAGGCGGTCCTCGACGACGGCGCCGCCGGGCGTCCAGGTGCGCGGCCAGAACGAGCCGGGCATGGAGGTGGTGTGCAGGGCCGGCGCGTCGATGGCCTGCTGGGGCTCGTACCCGCCGACGAGGCGGCGCAGCAGGTACAGCAGCTGCCACTGGTCCTGCTGGTCGCCGCCGGGGGAACCCAGCGCCTCGACGGGTTCGCCGTCGCGCAGCAGCAGGGTGGGCGTGAGGGTCGTGCGGGGGCGCTCGCCGGGCCGCAGCGCGGACGGGGAGTCCTCGTCCAGCCACGTCATCTGCAGGCGCGAGCCGAGGCAGAACCCCAGCGGGGGCACGACCGGGGAGCTCTGCAGCCAGCCGCCGGAGGGGGTGGCGGACACGACGTTGCCCCAGCGGTCGACGACGTCGACGTGGCAGGTGTCGCCGCGGGTGGTGCCGCTGGCCTCGACGGTGGGCTCGCCGACGGTGGGTTCCCCGACGCCGACGGCCGCGGGGGCCTCGGTGCGCAGCGGCGGCGTGAACGGCTCGGCGCCGCCGACGCGGCCGGGGCGGAACTCGTGCGAGGCGTCCTCCCCGATCAGCGCGCGGCGCTGCGCGGCGTACTCCTCGGACAGCAGGACGCGCAGCACGTCCTCGTCGGCGCGCGAGCCGTAGTGGGCGTCGCGGTCGGCCAGCGCGAGCTTGAGGGCCTCCAGGACGACGTGCGCGCCGCGCGCGGTGGAGGGGTCGAGGTCGGCGTCGTCGAACCCGTCGAGGATCCGCAGCGCCTGCAGCAGCACGGGTCCCTGCCCGAAGGGGCCGGTCTTGGCGACGGTCGTACCGCGGAACTCCACGGTCCAGGCGGGCTGGAACGAGGCGGAGAAGGCCTCCCAGTCGTCGGCGTCGAGGACGGCGGCGTGGTCGGTGCCGGAGGAGTGCCGGTGCGGTGCGCGCAGGAACTCCACGGCCTCGCGGGCCACGCCGGTGCGCCACTCGCGGCGGAACGCCTCGATGCGCGCGACGCGGTCGCCGGCGCCGTCGCCGGCGGCGACGAGGCGTTCCAGGGTGCGCGCCCAGGCGGGGTTGCGCACGAGCTCCCCGGCGCGCGGGACCCGCCCGCCCGGCATCCACAGCTCCGCCGAGGTGGGCCAGTGCTCGGTGAACAGGTCGGCGACGGAGGCGATGGTGGTGCCGACGCGGCCGACGACGGGGTGCCCGTCGCGGGCGTAGCCGATCGCGGGGGCGACGACGTCGGCGACCTCCCAGGTGCCGTGCTCGCGCAGCAGCAGCAGCCACGCGTCGACGGCGCCGGGCACGGCGGCGGCCAGCCCGCCGGCGCCGGGGACGCTGTCCAGGCCCTCGGCGCGGTAGTGCTCGATCGTCGCCCGGCGCGGCGCCGGTCCCTGCCCGTCGAGGACGACGGGCCGCGGGTCGGCGGCCGTGGCGAACACGGCGGTCATGTCGCCGCCGGGGCCGTTGAGGTGGGGTTCGACGACGTGCAGGACGAACGCGGCCGCGACGGCGGCGTCGAAGGCGTTGCCGCCGCGCTCCAGGACGGACTGCCCGGTGGCGCTGGCCAGCCAGTGCGTGGAGGCGGTCATCCCGAACGTGCCGCGCAGGGTGGGCCGCGTGGTGTGCGCGGGCGGGGGCGTGAAGGGGCTCACCGGGTGCCTCCGGGGTCGCAGGCGTCGCGCAGGGCGTCGCCGAAGAGGTTGAAGGCCAGGCAGACGAGCAGGATCGCCAGGCCGGGGAACAGGGCCGCGGTGGGTGCGCGGTACAGGTACTGCTGGGCGTCGCTGAGCATGATGCCCAGGCTCGGGGTGGGCGGCTGGATGCCCAGGCCGAGGAACGACAGCAGCGCCTCGCCGATGACCACCGCGGGCATGATCAGCGTGGCCTGCACGACGATCGACGGCACGGCGTTCGGCAGGACGTGGGTGGCGAGGATCCGCGGGCCCGAGGCGTCCAGGCAGCGGGCCGCCAGCACGTACTCGGCGCCCCGCAGGCGCAGCGTCTCCGCCCGCACGACGCGCACGACCTGCGGCACGTGCGCGATCCCGAGGGCGATGGCCGCGTTGGACAGGCTCGCCCCGCGGACCGCCGCCAGGCCGACGGCGATGATGAGGAACGGGAACGCGAGCGTCAGGTCGGTCAGCCGGGACACCACGGCGTCCAGCGGCCGCCACCAGCCGGCCAGCAGCCCCAGCGGGGTGCCGACGACGACGGCGAGGGCGACGGCGAGCAGGCCCACGAGCAGCGAGACGCGCGTGCCGTGCAGGATCCGCGAGAGCACGTCGCGGCCGAGGTCGTCGGTGCCCAGCCAGAACCCCGTGGTGCGCCACTGCTGGAACGGGGTGTCGAAGTGCACCTCGGCGGGCGGGTACGGGGAGGTCCACGGCGCGAGGGCCGCGGCGGCCACGACGAGCAGCAGCAGGGCGCCGCCGACGACGCCGGTGCGGCTGCGCAGCAGGCGGCGCAGGACGAGGCCGCGGCTGGAGCCGAGGTCGGCGGGCGCCGCCGCGCCGGGGGCGGGGGTGCCGGGGGCGGTCTGGACGTCGGTCACCGGGTGCCTCCCGCGACGCGGATCCGGGGGTCGAGGACCGTGTAGAGGACGTCGACCACGAGGTTGATGAGGATGTACGCGACCGTCACGACGAGGACGACGGCCTGGATGACGGGGTAGTCGCGGCTGAACACCGCGTCCAGCGTGAGCTTGCCGAAACCGGGCAGGCCGAAGATCCGCTCGGTGACGACGGCGCCGGAGACCAGCCCGCCCAGCTGCAGGCCCACGAGGGTCACCACGACGACGAGGGAGTTGCGCAGCGCGAACCGCAGCAGGACCGCCGAGCGCGGCGCCCCCTTGGCGCGGGCGGTGCGCACGTGGTCGGCGCCGAGCTGCTGCAGCGTGGACGCCCGCGTCTGGCGGGTGACGACGGCCGCGGTGGTGGCGCCCAGGATGAGCGCCGGCAGCGTCAGGTGGTGCAGGGCCCGCAGCGGGTCCTCGGCCGGCGACACGTACCCGGAGGCCGGGAACCAGCCGAGGCCGACGGCCAGGTAGAGGATCGCCAGCAGGCCGATCCAGAACGAGGGCACCGACAGCCCCAGCAGCGAGACGCCGCCGACGGCCTGGTCCACCCACGTGCCGCGGCGCACCGCGGCGAGGACGCCCAGGGCCAGCCCCACCACGACGGCCACCGCGACCGCGTACGTCGCCAGCCACAGCGTGACGGGCAGCGTCGTGGCGATGAGCTCCGTGACGGGCGTCCCGGTGCGCACCGAGGTGCCCAGGTCGCCGGAGAGCAGGCCGCGCGCGAACCGCGCGTACTGCACCCACAGCGGCTGGTCCAGGCCCAGGTCGGCGCGCACGGCGGCCAGGGTCTCGGCGTCGGCCTCCTCCCCGGCGACGGCCAGGGCGGGGTCGCCGGGCAGCGCCCGGGCGGCGGCGAACACGACGATCGAGGCGAGCACGAGCGTCAGGGCGCTGTGCCACAACCGGGTCAGCAGGTAGCGGCCCACGGCTCACTCACCCCCGTCCGCGAGGAACGCGGCGCGGCCCAGGCGCACGACGCCGTCCGCGTACGTCTCGACGCCGGCGACGTCCTCGGTGTACCCGGTGAGGCTGCGCACCCGGTACAGGTAGACGATCGGGTCCTCGGCCTGCACGACCTCCACGAGCCGGCCGTACAGCTGGGCGCGCAGGGCCGGGTCGGTCTCCCGCGCGGCGCGCGCGACGAGGTCGTCGGCCTCCGGGTTCGACCAGCCGGAGTAGTTGTTGCTGCCGCCGGTGGCCAGGAAGCTGGCGGAGTTCCCGTGCGGGTCGACGCGGCCGGACCAGCCCAGCTGGACGGCCTCGAAGTCGCCGCGCGTCTGCACGTCCAGCAGCGTGGAGTACTCCACGGGCCGCACGACGACGTCGAACCCGCCGTCGCGGACGCTGGCCTGCAGCGCCTGCAGGAGCCGCAGCGAGTCGGCGGTGTTGGAGACCTGCACCTCGATCCGGTACGGCACCTCGACGCCCGCCTCGGCGAGCAGTTCGCGGGCGCGCGCCGGGTCGTGCGGCGGGCAGGCGGAACTGGCCGGAGTGGCGTAGACGCTGTCGGGCGACAGGAACGAGCAGGCGGGTTCGTACCAGTCGTTGAACACCGAGTCCACGAGCGCCTCGCGGTCCACGGCGAGGGAGAACGCCTCCCGCACGCGCGGGTCGGTGGCCAGCGGGGTGTCGATGCGTCCGGGCGGCTGGCCCGCGCCGTCGGTGTTGCCGACGTTGAACGTCACGGCCTGGTACCCGAAGGAACCGGTCTGCAGCAGGCCGATGCCGTCCTCCTGCACGAGGGCGTCGACGTCCTGCGGGGACAGGGTGTCGGCGACCTGCACGTCGCCCGAGCGCAGGTTGGCGGCGCGGATGTTCGCGTCCGTCATGATCCGATAGGTGATGCTGTCGAGGTGGACCTCGTCGGCCGCGTAGTACAGCGGGTCGCGCTCGACGGTGATGGAGGTCTGCGGGACCCGCTCGGCGAACTTCATCGGTCCCACGCACACGGGCGCGTCGCCGAAGTCCTCGCCGCGCTCGGCGAGCGCGGTGGGGGACATGACCATCCCGGCGCGGTCGGCGAGGGCGGCGGTGAGCGGGGAGAACGGCGTCTCGTAGGTGACGACGACGGTGGACTCGTCGGGCGCGCTGACGTCGGCGACGGGCCCGAGCTCGGTGCGCCGCGAGGAACCCTCCAGCGTGAGGTGCCGCTCGAGGGTGGTGACGACGGCGGCGGCGTCGAACGGGGTGCCGTCGGCGAACACCGGGTCGGTGCGCACGGGGATCGTGACGGTGAGGCCGTCGTCGGAGACCCGCGGCAGTTCCGCGGCGAGCATCGGCACGAGGTCCCCCTGCGCGTCGATGTCGTACAGCTTCTCGCACACGGTCTGCATGACGTAGCGGGTGTAGAGCGAGGAGGAGGTCGTCGGGTCCAGGCGGTCGGGTTCGGCCGACAGGGCCATGACGAGGTCCCCGCCCTCGGCGACGGCGCGGTCGCCGATCGCGACGCCGGTGACGTCGGTGCGCTCGGGGGTGGGCTGCGCGGTCTGGACGGGGACGCAGCCGGCGAGCAGGAGGGCGGCGGCGACGCCCGCGAGGGGGGCGAGCGCGGCGGTCGGGCGGTGCGGCGGTGCGGCGCGAGCGGTCATCACGAGCCTCCAGGGAGGGCGGTCGGACGAACGGAACGTATACAATCACGGGAACCGTACGCTGGGAATGTTTCCCTGGTGTTTCTTTCCCCGACCGGGAGGACCCGCGTGCCCGACGCCCCCCGCGAACCCGCCGTCACCCCCGCCGGGCCCGGCGCCGCCGAGGACCCCGCCGGGGCGAGCCCCGCGCGCCCGCGCCGCCGCGCCGCCCCCCGCCACCTGGCGCTGATGCTCGTCCTGACGTTCTCCACCGGCATCGTCGACGCCGTCGGGTACCTCGGTCTGGACCGGGTGTTCACCGCGAACATGACGGGCAACGTCGTGATCCTCGGGATGGCGCTGGTGGGCGCGGACGACCTGCCGGTGCTCGGCCCGGTGCTGGCGCTGGTGGGCTTCCTGGTGGGCGCGGCGCTGGCCGGGCGCGTGCTGCGCCGGGCGGCGGTCGGGTGGACGACGGCCTCCACGGTGCTCTTCCTGCTCATCGGCGCGGGGCTGGCCGGACTGGCGGGCTGGACGGCCGCGCTGGGCGACGAGGTGCCCGTGGAGGTCGGCACCACCCCGCCGGCCGGGCCGCTGGCGGTGACGGGCGTGCTGGGGCTGCTGATGGGCGCGCAGGCCGCGGTGGCGCGCCGGCTGGCCGTCAAGGACGTCACGACGGTCGTGGTGACCTCGACGCTGACGGGGCTGGCCGCCGACTCGCGGCTGGCCGGCGGCGACAGCACCGGGTGGAAGCGCCGGCTGGGAGCCGTCGTGCTCATCGGGGCGGGCGCCGCGGCGGGCGCGGCGCTGCTGCGCTGGCACATCGCCGCGGGGCTGGGGGCCGCGGCGCTGCTGCTCGTGGTGGCGGCGGCGCTGGGGCACTGGATCGCCCACGTGCGCCGGGCCGCCTGAGGTCCCGGCGCGTCCCGTCCGCGCGCGACCCCCGCCGCCCCTGGCAGGCTGGCGCCCGCGGGTGGAGCATGGCCCGCACGCACGACGCAGAGCAGCGAGCAGCACCGAGCAGCACCGAGCAGCACGGCCCGGGAGAGGACCCATGACGCACCCCCGCGCAGGACAGCACGCCGAGCCCGGCGACCTCATCGACGTCGCCCACGTCGTGACCGCCTACTACGCGACGACGCCGGACCCCTCCGACGTCGGCCAGCGGGTCGCCTTCGGCACCTCCGGCCACCGCGGGTCCAGCCTGGACGGGGCGTTCAACGAGCACCACATCCTGGCCACGACGCAGGCGATCGTGGACCACCGCCGCGAGCAGGGGTACGACGGTCCGCTGTTCCTGGGCCGCGACACGCACGCCCTCTCGGAGCCGGCGTGGGTGTCGGCGCTGGAGGTCCTGGCGGCCAACGACGTGACGGTCCTGGTCGACGACCGCGACGGGTACACCCCCACCCCGGCGGTCTCGCACGCGATCCTCACCGCCAACCGCGGCGGCGGCACCGCCGACGGCATCGTCGTCACCCCCTCGCACAACCCGCCGCGCGACGGCGGGTTCAAGTACAACCCGCCGAACGGCGGCCCGGCCGACTCCGACGCCACGGGCTGGATCGCCGCCCGCGCCAACGAGTACCTGGAGCAGGGCCTGGAGGGCGTGCGGCGGGTGCCGTTCGCGCGGGCCCGCGCCGCCGCCGGCGGGTACGACTTCCTCGGCACCTACGTCGACGACCTGCCCTCGGTGCTCGACCTGGACGCGGTGAAGCGCGCGGGCGTGCGGATCGGCGCGGACCCGCTGGGCGGGGCGAGCGTCGCCTACTGGGGCGAGGTCGCCGAGCGCCACGGCCTGGACCTGACGGTCGTCAACCCGCTGGTGGACCCGACGTGGCGGTTCATGACGCTGGACCACGACGGCAAGATCCGCATGGACTGCTCCTCCCCCGCGGCGATGCACTCGCTCATCGACCGCCGCTCGGAGTTCCAGATCGCCACCGGCAACGACGCCGACGCCGACCGGCACGGCATCGTCACCCCCGACTACGGCCTGATGAACCCGAACCACTACCTGGCGGTGGCGATCCAGTACCTGTTCTCCCACCGCGACGGGTGGCCGCAGGACGCGGCGATCGGCAAGACGCTGGTGTCCAGCTCGATGATCGACCGGGTCGCGGAGTCGCTGGGCCGCCGGCTGCTGGAGGTCCCCGTCGGGTTCAAGCACTTCGTGCCGGGCCTGCTCGACGCCTCCGTCGGGTTCGGCGGCGAGGAGAGCGCGGGCGCCTCGTTCCTGCGCCGCGACGGGTCGGTGTGGAGCACCGACAAGGACGGGATCGTCCTCGCGCTGCTGGCCTCGGAGGTCCTCGCGGTGACGGGCCGCACGCCCAGCGAGCACTACGGCGACCTGGTGGAGCGGTTCGGGCGCCCGCAGTACGTGCGCAGCGACGCTCCCGCCACGCGCGAGCAGAAGGCCGTCCTGTCGAAGCTGTCGCCGGAGCAGGTGAGCGCCGAGACCCTCGCGGGGGAACCCATCACCGCGAAGCTCACCGAGGCACCGGGCAACGGCGCGGCGATCGGCGGCCTGAAGGTCGTCACGGAGAACGCCTGGTTCGCCGCCCGCCCCTCCGGCACGGAGGACGTCTACAAGATCTACGCCGAGTCCTTCGCGGGCGCCGACCACCTGCGCCGCGTGCAGCACGAGGCGCAGGAGCTCGTGGACGGGGTGCTCTCGGGGTCGTGAGGGCGGCGCCGCGGTGACGAGGATCGACCAGTGGACGTGGGCGGTGCGCCTGTACAAGACGCGCTCGCTCGCGGCCGCGGCCGTCAAGGCGGGGCACGTGCGCGTCAACGGCGAGCGGGCCAAACCCGCCACGAAGGTGTCCGTCGGCGACGAGGTCCGGGTGCGGGCGGAGGGGTACGAGAAGGTCTTCGAGGTCGTGCAGCCGCTGTCCAAGCGGGTGGGCGCCCCGCTCGCGCAGCAGGCCTACGTGGACAACTCGCCCCCTCCCCCGCCGAAGGACGAGTTCTTCGGCGCGTTCGGTTCCCGCGACCGCGGGGCCGGGCGTCCCACCAAGCGCGATCGGCGCGAGATGGAGCGCCTGCGCGGTCAGGGCTGAGGACGGGCGTCGGAGTCGCCGATCGAGCGCAGTGGGTCCTATCGTCATAGCGATAGACGTATCGCTATGACGATAGGAGAGTTGTGGACGGCAGCAACCCGCTCCGCACGATCGCCCCGACGGTGGACGCCGACGTCCTGGCGGTGCTGACCCGCTCCCACCGCCCCCTCAACGGGGCGACGGTCGCCCGCCTCAGCGGGCGCTCCTACGCCCGCACCCGCTCGTGCCTGCACCGGCTCGTCGCCCACGGACTCCTGCTGGCCGAGGACACCGGCTCCGCCGTGCTCTACCGCCTCAACCGCGAGCACGTCCTCGCCGGTCCGGTGCAGGAGGCGGTCGCGGCGGCCGACAGCGTCGAACGGCACCTCACCGCCCTCCTCGGCCAGTGGTCCCCCGGTCCGCGGGCGGTCGTCCTCTTCGGTTCCTGGGCCCGCGGCCAGGCCGGTCCGGACAGCGACGTGGACCTGCTCGTCGTGCACGACGACGGCGTCGACCTCGACGGCCCGTGGGGGGCAGCAGGTGCACCGCACCGGTCGTGCGGTCGAAGCGCTGACGGGGAACCCGGTGCAGTTCGTCCACCTCACCAGCGGGCAGCTGGCGCAGGCGGTCCGCGACGAGGAGCCGCTCGTGGCGAGCCTGCGCGCCGACGGGCGGGTCATCGTCGGCCCTCCGCTGCGGGAACTGCTGCGCGCCGGAGCCGACGAGTGAGCGGGCGGACCGTGCGCACCAGCGCGTGCACCGCGGCGGACGCGCGCACCGGCGCCAGCAGGCGCAGCTGTACCTCGAAGCCGCCCTCCTCGTGCAGTCCGAGGACCTGGCGGAGGCCGCGACCGTGGCGACCGGCAACGCGGTGCTGGCCGCCATCGCCGCCGCGGACGCCATCTGCTGCGCTGCAGCCGGCATCCGTTCACGCGGGCAGGACCACCGCCAGGCCATCGGGCTGCTGCAGGAGGTGACGGGCGACGCGGCTCTCGCCCGTGCGCTGCGCGACGTCCTCGACCTGAAGGACGCCGGGCACTACGGGCTGAGCGACGTCTCCCGCGCGAACTGCACCACTGCGCTGCGGCGCGCGCAGACGCTCGTGGACGCCGCTGCCGACCGGGTCCGCTGACCGGTCCGGTCGAGGAAGGAGCCGCGCGCGAGGAGCGGAGCAGGACCGTCGCCGCCACGTCGGGCGACGACGGTCCCGCTCCGCTCCCGCGCAGCGGTCAGGAGACGGCCGTGATGCGCCCCTCGCCGCCCACCGGGTAGTCGGCGGCGGTGACCCGCCCGCCGAGCTCACCGGTGAGGTAGGTCGCCAGCGCCTGCTGGTAGGTCACCGGCAGCACGCTGAAGGCGACGCCGTCGAAGGGGTAGCCGTCGCCGCCGCGCAGCAGGAAGTCGATCGTCGCCACGGACAGGGTTTCCAGGGCGCCGGTGGGCTCCCCGCCGCGCACCAGGGCGGTGCCGT
Organism: Kineococcus haloalkalitolerans; assembly: GCF_050871905.1. Lineage (NCBI taxonomy): Bacteria > Bacillati > Actinomycetota > Actinomycetes > Kineosporiales > Kineosporiaceae > Kineococcus > Kineococcus haloalkalitolerans. The sequence goes on along the minus strand of NZ_JBJLSH010000003.1, from coordinate 139,268 downwards.
CGTCGAGGACGAGGTCGACGACGCGCGAGCCGGCCGGCTGGGCCGGGTCGTAGCTGACGCGGTAGCCGGCCGCCTGCGCGAACGACCCGGCCGGCTGGAGCACCCCACCGCTCACCTGGCCGGACAGTCCGTGCTCCACCCCGGCAACGAACGTGCTGACCGGCATGGCCGGGGCCACGCCCACGAAGTTCGCGAAGGGCAGCACCGTGTAGGTGTCCAGGGCCGTCAGGTTCCCGGCGGGCAGCACGGAGGCGTTGCGGATGCCGCCGCCGTTCTGCAGGGCGACCACGGGCGCGGTCACCCCGGCCGCGGCGGCCTCGCGGCGCGCGGCGGCCAGCACCGCGTCCGTGGCGAGGTTCCCCAGGTTCGTCTCACGGCTGCGCACGTCGTTGCGCACGCCGTTCAGCGGGACCTCCGAGGTCGCCACGACGCGCCGGCCGAGGTCGGCGACGTACTGCTGCACCGGCTGCACGACCTGCCGGGTCACCTGCGCGTCGGGCGCGACGGCGTCGGTGCCCTGCGCGACGACCGGGATCGGCCGCGAGGCCACCTCGTCGACGGACAAGACGTCGCCGCGGTCGTCGAAGTTCACGACGAGCCGGCCGACATAGGAGTACAGGGCGTTCGTCGTCACGACCGGCACGACGCGCCCGTCGGCGTCGGTGGGGGTCAGCGGGTACGGCCCGTAGGGGGTGACGCCGTTGGCGACGCGCGGGTCGGCGGGGTCGGCGAGCAGTTCGTGCCCGCCGCCGCCGACGACGACGTCCACGCCGCGCAGCTGCCCGGCGAGAGCCACCTCGTTGTCGATGTCCTGCAGGTGCGAGACGAGCACGACCTTGTCCACGCCGGCGGCGGCGTAGGAGGCGGCCTGCGCGTTGGCGATCCGCGCCAGGTCCGGGTCCACGGTGACGCCGCGCGAGCTGCTCAGGCGCGGCAGCTCGGGGGTGGTCAGGCCGATGATCCCGACGCGCTCGCCCTTGATCTCCTCGACGTGCGTCTGCACGATCGTGCCGTCGCGGACCTCGGCGAGCAGCCGCGGCTCGGCGTCGAACCCGAGGTTGCCGGCGACGAACGTCGTGCCGGAGGAGACGTCGCCCAGCCAGCGGGCGAGGAAGTCGGGGTTCTGGTCGAAGTCGTGGTTGCCGAGGATCGAGACGTCGAACCCGGCGGCGCTGAACGCCGTGGCGTCGTAGACCGGCCGCGAGGGGTCGTCGCTGGCGGCGAGCTGCGGGCCGGGCAGGAAGTTGTCGCCGGCCGAGACGGTCAGCACGCCGCGCTTGCCGGCCTGGCCGGGGCCGGGGGCGCCCGTGACGGCGGCGCGCTGCTCGCGCTTGACCAGCGCCACGAAGCGGTCGGCCCCGCCGTAGGTGCTGCCGTCGGTGCCCGTCACGGGCAGCAGGGACGACTCGAGGTCGTTGGCGTGCAGGATCGTCAGGGTGAAGTCGGGCTTCGGCGCCTTCGGGCCGGGCGCGGCGACGGCGGTCGCGGGGGCCGCGGCGAGGGTGGCGGCCAGGACGAGGGCGAGCGCGCCGCGGCGCGCGGGTGCGGGGTGCATGTCTCTCCGGGGGACGGCGGTGCTGTCGGGGCGGATCCTCGCACCCGCCGGGGGGTTCCGGGAACGGTTCGCGCGCCGAGTGACCGCGCTCTCACCCCAGCACCGGGACGTCATCAGGAGTTAACCCGGGGACGGCTCCCGACGGCGTCGAGCACCCACCGGACCGGGTTACCGTCTGTGAACCCCCGTGTCCTTCCGGAAGGATCCCCGTGCCCAGTCGTCCCCGTGCGACGCGCCTGACCGGCGGCTGCGTCGCCCTCGGCGTCGCCGGTACCGCGTTCACCGCGCTCGGCCTGCCCGTCGCCTCGGCGGCCGCGCCGACCGTCCCCTTCGTCTCCGAGGTCCACTACGACAACGCCGGCGCCGACGTCGACGAGTTCGTCGAGGTCGAGCTGCCCGCCGGCACCAGCTCGGCCGGGTTGTCGGTCGTGCTCTACAACGGCAGCGGCGGCGCGTCCTACGCGACCCTGCCCCTGCCGGAGGCCACCGCCGGCGGCGCGGCGCAGGTGGTGACCGTCGACGGTCCCGCCGCCGGCATCCAGAACGGCGCCCCGGACGGCATCGCCCTGGTGCGCGGCACCGAGGTGCTGGAGTTCCTGTCCTACGAGGGCGTCTTCACCGCCACCAACGGCCCGGCCTCCGGCCTCGCCAGCACCGACATCGGCGTGTCGGAGGCGGGCAACGAGCCCGCCGGGCAGTCGCTGCAGCGCACCTACGACGCCGCCGCCGACGCGCTGGTGTGGTCCGGCCCCGCCCCCGCCAGCCGCGGCACCGTGAACTCCGCCGCCCCCGCCGAGCCCGACCCGCAGCCGCCGGCGCCGGCGGACCCCGTCGAGATCGGCGCGGTGCAGGGCACCGGGGCGACCAGCCCGCTGGCCGGGCAGCGGGTCACCGTGACCGGCGTCGTCGTCGGCGACGTCCCGGGCCTGTCCGGTTTCTACCTGCAGGACCCCGACGGCGACGGCGACCCCGCCACCTCCGACGGCGTCTTCGTCTTCAGCCCCGCCGCCGTCGACCTCGGCGACACCGTCACCGTCACCGGCCAGGTCCAGGAGTTCGGCGGCCAGACGCAGGTCTCCGCGCCCGCCGGCGTCACGGTCGTCGCCGAGGGCAGCGCGTCGGACCTGCCCGCGCCCGCCGTGCTGGACCTGCCCGCCGACGACGCCGCCCGCGAGCGCCTGGAGGGGATGCTCGTCGCCCCCGCCGACCGCCTGACGGTCAGCGAGGTCTACGACCTGACGAGCTTCGGCGAGCTGACCCTGTCCGCCGGCGGCGTGCTGGTCCAGCCCACCGAGCTGGCCCGCCCCGGCGCCGGCGCGCAGGCGATCGCCGCGGAGAACGCGCTGCGCAGCATCGTCCTGGACGACGCCGTCAGCTCCCGCACCTCCGTCACGAACCGCCCGTACCTGAGCCCCAGCACCCCGGTGCGCGTCGGCGACGAGGTGACGTTCACCGAGCCGCTGGTGCTCGGCTACGGGTTCGACGCCTGGCGCCTGCAGCCGGCGGACGGCACCGCCGCCGGCGTCTTCGCCGCGCAGGACACCCGGCCGCGGGCTCCCGAGGCCGTCGGCGGTGACGTGCGGGTCGGCGCGTTCAACGTGCTGAACTACTTCCTCACCTTCGGCGGTGCCGGGCGGGGTGCGCCGAACCAGGCCGAGCTCGAGGAGCAGGCCGGCAAGATCGTGCCGGCGATCCGGGCGCTGGGCGCGGACGTCGTGACCCTCATGGAGATCGAGGACACCGACTCCAGCGGCCTGACGCCGGGGAACGCCGACACCGCGCTGGCCGACCTGGTGCGCCGGCTGAACGCCGCCGCCGGGTCCGAGCAGTGGGCGTACTCGCCGATGCCGCGGGAGCTGTACGGCGTCCCCCGCGACGTCATCCGCAACGCCGTCATCTACCGGCGCGACGTCGTGCAGCCGGTGGGCGCGCCGGTCGGCCTGGTCGACGAGAGCGTCTGGTCGAACGCCCGCGAGCCGATCGCTCAGACGTTCGTCAAGGACGGCGACGCGTTCACCGTGGTGGCGAACCACTTCAAGTCCAAGGGCGGCACCGGCACGGGCGACAACGCCGACACCGGCCAGGGTTCCTTCAACGGCGACCGCGTCCGACAGGCCGAGTCGCTGGCCGGTTTCGTCGCCCGGCTGCGCGAGAGCACCGGCGACCCGGACGTGGTGGCGCTGGGCGACTTCAACGCCTACACGCAGGAGGACCCGATCGAGGTGCTGCGCACCCGCGCGGGGCTGACCGACCTGGGCGCCCGGTTCGACGAGGGCCGCTACAGCTACGTCTTCGACGCGCTGTCCGGTTCGCTGGACCACGCGCTGGCCAGCGCCGAGCTGACCGCGAAGGTGACGGACGCGACCCACTGGAACATCAACTCGGTGGAGTCCTTCGCCTACCAGTACGCCGGTGACCCGGCCCTGTACGCGGCGAACCCCTACCGCTCCAGCGACCACGACCCGGTCGTGTTCGGCATCGACCTCGACGAGCGCTGCCAGGGCCTGGTGCCCACGATCCGCGGCACCGCCGGCGACGACGTGCTCACCGGCACCAACGGCCGCGACGTCATCATGGGCCTGGGCGGGAACGACGTCATCACCGGCGGCAACGGCGACGACGTGATCTGCGGCGGCGCCGGGAACGACACGGTCTCCGGCGGCAACGGGAACGACGTCCTGCTGGGCGGGTTCGGCGACGACCGCCTGGTCGGCGAGAACGGCGACGACGTGCTCGTCGGCGGCCCGGGCACCGACGTCCTCGACCAGGGCCGCGGCAGCGGCCGCGAGGAGCAGGACGGCGCGGAGTCCTGATCCCGCACCCCTGACCGGCGAGCGCCCGGGCCCCGGCGGGGACCCGGGCGCTCGTGCGTGGTCGTCGTGGTGCCGACACGCCGGACTCCGGTCACCGGTGAGTCCTCGGCGTCCCCGCGGTCTGGAGGACGTCGACACCCGTCCGGTGGGTGCCCCGGCGGAGGAGGGCGAGGACGTGATCGAGGACCCGCACCGGCGCGGCCACCGCGCGAGCACCGGGGAACTCCCGTGCTGACCGAGGTCGCCGACGGCGTCCTGGTCCACCGCAGCGAGCTGCTGCGGAACAACACCGTCGTCGTGCGGGGACCCTCCGGCGCGCTGCTCGTCGACCCCGGCGTCACGCGCGCCGAGCTGGAGCGCCTGACGAGCGACCTGCGCGACCTCGGCGACGCGGTGGTGGCCGGGTTCGCGACGCACCCGGACTGGGACCACGCGCTGTGGCACCCCGGGCTCGGCGACGCTCCCCGGTACGGCACCGCGCGCTGCGCCGCCTCCCTGCAGCAGCTGCGCTCCGCACCGGACTGGCGGGACACCTTCGTCCAGGGCCTGCCGCCCGAGATCGCCGACGAGACCCCCGTGGAGCTGTTCGGCCTGGTCACCGCCCTGCCCGCCGATGCCGTCGAGGTCCCCTGGGACGGCCCGCGCGTCCGCGTCCTCGAGCACCCCGCCCACGCGCCGGGGCACGCCGCGCTGCTGGTCGAGCGGGCTCGGGTCCTCGTCGCCGGTGACATGCTCTCGGACGTCTTCGTGCCGATGCTCGACGACCCGCGCGAGGGGAGCGACCCGCTGGCGGACCACCTCACCGGGCTGCAGCGGCTGGCGGACGTCGCCGGCGAGGCCGACGTGGTGGTGCCCGGTCACGGCTCGGTGGGCGACGCGCGGGAGCTGCGCGCCCGGCTCGCCGCGGACCTGGCGTACGTGCGGGCCCTGCGGGACGGGCGCCCGACCGACGACCCCCGCGTCCTGCGGCCCGAACCGGGCTGGGAGTGGGTCGCGGACCTGCACGAGGGCCAGGTGCGCACCTGGGCCCCGGGCCGCGGGCGCGGCTGACCGCCCTGGGCCGTGTCTGGTAGGTCATGGGGACGGTCCCTGTCAGCGGCGATGGGCTCGGTGAGGGCGGCGGCGGCGCGGCGGAAGTCATGACGGGGCACGGGGCGGTCGATCGGCCGACGTGAGCCCGTGTGGTCGGGCGGGGCGGCCGGCGAGCTCGAGCACGAGCACGTCCTCGTCACTGGGAGATCACGGGCCTGTCGGTGTCGGTCGGAGAGTCGTAGGTCTTCCGGAGCGTCGCTCGACGGCCAGCACACCTGGGCTCACGACGATCACTGTGCCCGTGACGAGTGGTCCCGGACGAGGTGCGCTCGCGGGCCGGCGCGGACGAGGCGGCGTCCGGGTCGTTCGCGACCGCCACGCGCCTCCTCGCGCCTGCGACGCCCTGACCGTGGGCTGACCGGTGGCCGGTCCCGGTGGTCCCGGGCCCCGACGCCGTCAGCGAGACTGAGAGCATCGCCCGCTCTTCCGACCTGGAGCTTCCCATGCCGCACGCGACCGTCCGCTGGTTCGACGCTGAACGGGGGTTCGGCTTCCTCGCGCCCGAGGACGGCTCACCGGACGTGTTCGTGCACGCCTCCTCGATCGTCGAGGACGGAGGGTCGAAGGTGCTCCGCGAGGGCCAGACCGTCGAGTTCGAGGCCGGCGAGAACGACCGCGGTCCCCAGGCGCTGCGCGTCCGCGTCACCTCCGAGACGACCGCCGGCGGCGCCGTGGGCCTGCTCGGCACGGTCAACTGGTACGAGCCGACCAAGGGGTACGGGTTCGCCTCGCCGGACGGCGGAGGCCCCGACATCTTCGTGCACAGCTCTGCCATCGTCACGGGCGGCGTGGTCACCGAGGGGCAGCGGGTGGCCTTCGTCGTCGTCGAGGGCGAGCGCGGCCCGCAGGCGGCGCACGTGGTCCCGCTGGGGCCGGGGGCCGGCCTGCCCGTCGGGGCCGGCGGTGCCGACGGGGCGGACGGCACCGTCTCCTGGTACGACGAGGACAAGGGCTTCGGCTTCATCGCCCCCGACTCCGGCGCCGGGGACGTCTTCGTCCACGCCCGATCCCTGGCCGAGGGGCTGACCTGGTTGACCGAGGGCGACCGCGTGGCGTACGCGGTGGTCAGCGGTGACAAGGGCCCGCAGGCCCGCGACGTGCAGCTCGTCCGAGGGGCCGAGCCCGCACCGCCACCGCGACAGCCGGCACCGGCCGGGCCGGCACACACCAGGAGGAGAGAGCCGGGGTCACGGGGCGTGCCTGCACGCGCCGGTGAGGGCGTCGTCGCACGTTACGACGGCGAGCGCGGATTCGGGTTCATCACCCCGGACGCCGGAGGTGACGACCTGTTCGTCCACGTGTCCGTGGTCGCAGGGTCGGAACCGCTGCAGCAGGGCGACCGAGTCCGGTACACGGTGCGTCAGAGCGACCGGGGCCCGCAAGCCGATCGCGTGGCGCGCCTCTAGGAGATGTCTGGTGGATCTCTGCTGCAGCCAGAGCAGAGACGAGGCCAGCAGCAGTCCGGCGCGGTGGTGATGGGCGTGCTCGTCGTAGCGAGTGGCCAGTCCTCGCCACTGCTCCAAGCGGTTGAAGCAGCGCTCGACGACGTTGCGGCGCCGGTGGATCGCTGTGTCGAAGGCACAGGGGCGCCCGCCGTCCGCGCCGCGGGCGGCGCGGTTGGCCAGTTGGTCGTCGCGTTCGGGGATCGTGACGGCGGTGCCTCGTCCGGCCAGGTAGCGGCGGTCGGCGCGGGAGCTGCAGCCCTTGTCGCCGACCACCTGCTCTGGGCGGGTTCGGGGACGGCCCCGGCCCTGGCGGGCGACGTGGATCTGCTCGACCAGAGCGGGCAGCACGGTCGTGTCGTCGACGTCGCCTGCCGTCAGCACGACCGCCAGTGGCCGACCGTGGCCGTCGACGGCCAGGTGGGTCTTGGTGGTCGATCCGCCGCGGGAGCGGCCGACCGCGACCAGCCGGTCCAGCTCCCCGGCGGCATCGGCGTCCGCCTGTGCCGCTTCCAGCAGTCGCTGCCACGTCCCGTCCGCGGTCCAGCGCGCCAGGCGGGCACAGGCGGTCTGCCACGGCCCGAACCGCTCAGGCAGCTCCCGCCACGGGGAGCCGGTGCGGTACTTCCAGGCCACCGCTTCGATCACCTGTCGGTGGCTGCGCCGGCGCCCACCCCGACGCGGCGCCACCGACGGCAGCAGCGCCTCGATCCGAGCCCACGCCGGATCCGTGAGCACCTCCGACGGACTCATGACCAGCAGTGGACATCACCACCGCTGTGATCCACCAGACAAGGCCTAGCGCCGCACGCCGACGGCGCCCACGGCCCCGCGCAGGCCCGAGCAGCCGATGCACCCGACGCACCCCACGCAGTCGGTGCACCCGACGCACGCCACGCACGCGACGCAGCCGACGTTGGCGATCCCGGCGACGACACCGGCGCTGCCGACGACACCGAGGCTGAGCGCCACACCCGCGCTGCCGACGACCGCGGCGCTCGCGGCGACCGCGGCGCTCATCCCGACGCCCGCGCTGGCGGCGGTGGCCGCGCTGCCGACGACGGCGGCCGACGCCGCGGTGGCCGCGCTGCCCACCGCCGCCGCGCTCGCAGCGGTGGCGGCGCTGCCGACCACGGCGCTGCTGCCGACGGTCGCGACGTCGCCGGCCGCGGTGACCCCGCACGGCGCGCCGGGAGCCGTCGCCCCGGGCAGGTGGCCGGTCTCACGGTGGGGGGTGCGCTCGTGCGACATGCGGTGCCTCCCGCGTCGGTGCGGCCCTCGCTGGTGCGGTCGACGGCCAGGATGGCGACCGCGGCGCGGGGTGACAAGGGTCCGCGGGCGCCGCCCCCCTCGCCGGCGGACCCTCAGCCCGCGCGCTCCGGCGTGGCGGCCCACCCGGCCAGCAGCGGCAGCACCCGCGCCGTGGGCGAGTCGGGTTCGACGGTGTAGACGACCAGGTGCTGCTCGGGGTCGAGCGGGCTGATCACGGTCTCGATGCCGAAGGTCAGCGGGCCCGCCACGGGGTGCGCGACGTGCTTGGTCAGCGAGGTGCGGAAGGCGACGCGCTGGTCGTCCCACCAGCGGGCGAGGTCGGGGTCGGCGCGGCGCAGCTCGTCCACGAGGGCGGCCAGGCGGCGGTCGTCGGGGTGGCGGCCCACCTCGTAGCGCAGCGCCCCGACGGCGGCGGGGGCGAACTCGGCCCAGTTCGCCAGCCGCGACCGCGCAGCGGGGTCCAGGAACAGCCAGCGCGCGAGGTTGGAGCCCGGTTCCGCGGGGAACCCCAGCACCTCGGCCAGCAGCGTGTTGCGCGCCAGGACCTCCGAGCGCCGCCCCAGCAGCAGCGCCGGGACGTGGCCGAGGGTGTCCAGCAGCCGCAGCATCCCCGGGTCGGGGCGCTGAGGGGCCTCGGGACCGGCCCAGCGCCGGCGCGAGGAGGGGGCGGCCAGGTCGCGCAGGTGGGCGCGCTCGACGTCGTCGAGCTGCAGCGCGCGGCTGAGCGCTTCGACGACCTCCTCGGTGACGGTGTGCTGGCGGCCCTGCTCCAGGCGGCTGTAGTGGTCCGGGCTCAGCCCGGCCAGCACGGCCAGCTCCTCCTTGCGCAGCCCGGGCACCCGGCGCGGTCCGGGGAAGGGCGCGATGCCGGCCTGCGCGGGGGTCAGGCGGTCGCGCCGCGAGCGCAGGAACGCCCCCAGGGCGGAACGGTCGACGGGCACCGGACCAGCGTAGGAGCGGGCCGCGGGACGGAACCAGGTCACGCCGCGCCCCGGCTGGGCGCGTCCTGGTGGGCGCGGGCGGCGGGGGCTGCACTGGTCGCCATGACCACCACCGAGACCACCGGCACCACCACCGGGCGGCCCACCGTCCTCGTCACCGGTTCCACCAGCGGGATCGGCGCCGCCACCGCCCGCGTCCTCGCCGCCGCCGGCTGGCACGTCGTCGTCACCGGACGCGACGCGCTGCGCGGCAAGGGCGTCGTCGAGGAGGTCGAGGCCGCCGGCGGGCGCGCCGCCTTCGCGCCCTCCGACCTGTCCGCGTCGCCGGAGGAGCTGCGGGAGTTCGCCCGCGCCGCCGTCGAGGCCGCCGGCGGGCGCCTGGACGCCCTCGTGCACAACGCCGCCGTGTGCCCCGCCGTCGGCACCCCGGACCTCAGCGACGCGGACCTGGAGACGGCGCTCGCGGTGAACGTGCGCGCCCCGCACGTCCTGACCGCCGCGCTGGTGCCCGCGATGGCCGAGCGGGGACGCGGCGCGGTCGTCGTCGTCGGCTCCTGGATGGCGCACGTCGGGCACCCGTTCGCCGGGCTGTACGCGGCGACCAAGGCCGCGGAGGTTCAGCTCGGCCGCAGCTGGGCGGCGGAGTTCGGCCCGCGCGGGGTGCGGGTGAACACCGTCTCCCCCGGTGCGACCCGCACGCCGGTCAACGACGCCGCCGCCGACGTCGTCGAGGCGATGACCGCCGGGACGGCCGGCGGCCGCCCGGGCCGGCCCGAGGAGGTCGCCGCCGCGGTGGCGTGGCTGCTGTCGGAGGAGTCCGCGTACGTCCACGGCGCGGAGATCGCGGTGGACGGGGGGATCGTCACCACCCGCACGGCCTGAGCCCTGGACGGGAGCGGAACCGTCGTCCGGCTGCGCGTCGAGGACGGTTCCGCTCCCGTCGCGGCGCTCACACCGCCCGGGCCAGCACGACCGCCTGGTCGTCCTGCTCGGCACCGCGCGGCCGCCGCACCAGCCGGCACTCCTCCCGCAGACCGGCGTCCCGCAAACCGGCGGCGACCTCGTCCGCCGTCACGAGGTACCGCTCCAGGTGGACGTCGTGCCCGAACCGGCGGTAGGCCGCCGAGACGTCGCGGACCCCCTCACCGGCCTGGAACGCGACGACGACGTACCCGCCGGGGCGCAGCACCCGCGCGACCTCCGCGAAGACGCGCGGGTGCTCCTCGGGCCGGGTGTGGATGACCGAGTACCAGAGGACCACGCCCGCGAAGCCGCCCGGCGGGTGCGGCAGGTCCGTCAGCGTCCCCACGGTGAAGCGGTGACCCGGGTGGTGGCGGCGCGCCTCGGCGACCATGCCCGGCGACAGGTCCACGCCCTCCACGGCGCACCCCCGCTCGGCCAGGTAGCGCGTGATGCGGCCGGTGCCGCAGCCGGCGTCCAGGACGGGCGCGGCACCGGCCGTGGACCCCGCCGTCACCGCCGCGGCGAAGGCGTCGAGCACCGCCAGCTCCAGCGGCGCCTCGGCCCGCACGTCCGGCAGGTGGGTGGCGTAGTCGCGGGCGACGGTGTCGTAGGCGTGCCGCACGGCGGCCAGGTCGAGGGGTTCGTCGGGCACCACCCCCGCACGCTCCCACGACTGAGCCGGCGGGAGCCGCTCCGCGTAGGGTTCGCGTCCCTGCGGAGGAGGAGCGGTGGCACACGTCGTGGTCGACGTCCACGAGGGCGGTGAGCGCACCGCCACCGTGCTGCCCGGACGCGGGTACACGTGCGACGGGCCGCTGCTGCACCACCTGCGCCTGCTGCTGCGCCAGCGCGGCTGGACGGTCCGGACGGTGCGCTGGACCACGCCGCCGACCCCGCAGGAACTCCTCGGTCTGGCCCCGGACCTGCTCGACGGGGTGCGCGCGCGGACGCACCTCGTGGTCGCGAAGTCGCTGAGCACGCGGCTCCTGCCGGCAGCCGTCGAGCGCGGCCTCCCCGGCGTCTGGCTCACCCCCCTGCTCCGCGAACCCGGGGTGCGCGGGGCCGCCCGGTCCGCCGCGCCCGCGCTGCTGGTCGGTGGTTCGGCCGACCCGCACTGGGACGGCGACGCCGCCCGGCGTTCGGGCCGGCGCGTGCTGGAGGTGGAGGGCGCCGACCACTCGGTCGAGGTCCCCGGCGACGCCGCGGCGACCGCGCGGGCCCTGCGGGCGGTCGTGGCCGCGGCGGCGGGGTTCCTGGACGACCTGCCGTGACGGCCGGACCGCGGTGACGGGGCGGACCGGCGTCCTCAGGCGGTCGCCGCGTCGTGGGCCTCGCGGTGGGCGGCGACGGCGTCCATGTTCTCCTGCGCCCACTCCCGCAGGTGGCGGACCACCGCGTGCAGGGACAGCCCGAGAGCGGTGAGCTCGTAGGTCACGGTGGCGGGTACGGTCGCCTCGACGGTGCGGGTCACCAGGCCGTCGCGCTCGAGGTTCCGCAGCGTCTGCGTGAGCATCTTCTGGCTGACCCCGGCCAGCAGCCGCGCCAGCTGCGAGTACCGCAGCGGCCGGGGGCCGGAACCCTCCTGCGCCGCCGCGTCGCCGGCCAGCGCGCACAGCACGAGGGTGACCCACTTGTCCGCGACGCGGTCCAGCAACTGCCGGCTCGGGCACACCGCCAGGAACGCGTCGTGGTCCGTCTTCGCCCGCGCCCTGCGCTGGGCCGCCGTCGTCGTCGCCACGTCCCGCTCCCCACGTCCCGGTGCCCTACGCACTTCCAGGTGCCTGCTTCCCGTCGGAGAGCAGCGGTGCCAGTGTCTCCCACGGCGCCCCCGGGCGCCAAAGACGCGAGAACCCACCAGGGAGGTCCCCACCGTGAACACCACCACCGCGCTGCCCGGCGGAACCTGGCTCCTGGGCGACCGGGAGGTCACCCGCTTCGGCTACGGCGCCATGCAGCTGGCCGGACCCGGCGTGATGGGCCCGCCGGCCGACCGCGACGGCGCGCTGGCGGTCCTGCGCGCCGCCGTGGACGCCGGCACCACCCACGTCGACACCAGCGGCGCCTACGGCCCGCACGTCGTCAACGCGCTGCTGCGCGAGGCCCTGCACCCGTACCCGCAGGACCTCGTCATCGCCACGAAGGTCGGCGCCGACCGCGACGCGCAGGGGGGCTGGCCCACGGCCCGGCGCCCGGAGGACCTGCGCCGGCAGGTGCGCGAGAACCTCGACGTCCTCGGGGTGGACGCCCTGGACCTCGTGCACCTGCGCGCGGGCGACGCCACCGGGCCGCAGCCGGGCTCGATCGCGGAGGCGTTCGGGGTCCTGGCGGAGCTGCAGCGCGACGGCCTCGTGCGGCACCTGGGCGTCAGCAACGTCACCGCCGAGCAGGTCGCCGAGGCCCGCGGCACCGCCCCGGTCGTCGCCGTGCAGAACCTGTACAACCTCGCCGTGCGCCACGACGACGACCTCGTCGACGACCTGGCCCGCGACGGGATCGCGTACGTGCCGTTCTTCCCCCTCGGGGGGTTCACGCCGCTGCAGTCCGCGGCCCTGTCCCGCGTGGCGGACCGGCACCGGGTGCGGCCCGCCGCGGTGGCCCTGGCCTGGCTGCTGCAGCGCTCGCCCAACGTCCTGCTCATCCCGGGCACGTCGTCGGTCGCGCACCTACACGAGAACATCGCCGGCGCAGGCACGGAGCTGTCCAGCGAGGACCTCGCCGAGCTGGACGCGATCGGCCGCTGACGGTGTCCCCGGGCACCGTCTGGACCGGGGCCGTGCCTCGGGGCAGGCTGGCTCCCGCCGCCCGGAGCGCCCGGGCCGCGGACGGGAGGCAGCGGTGAGCGAGCGCTCGGAGGACCTCGTGCGGGACACGGCCAGGGTGAACGACTGGAACACCAGGATCATCGAGGAGTTCCGCCAGAACGAGGGCCGGGTCGGGGGGCCGTTCGAGGGAGCGCCGATGGTCCTCGTGCACCACCGCGGCCGCAGGAGCGGCGCGGAGCGGGTCAGCCCGATGGTCTACCAGCCGGTCGACGGCGCCTACGCCGTCTTCGCCTCCAAGGCCGGCGCGCCGACCAACCCCGACTGGTACCACAACCTCCTCGCGAACCCCGAGACGACCGTCGAGGTCGGCACGGACACCGTCGCGGTGCGGGTGCGCGAGCTGCACGACGAGGAGCGCAGCGCCGTGTGGGAGCGGCAGAAGGCCGCCTCCCCGGGTTTCGCCGAGTACGAGGTCAAGGCCGCGCCCCGGCAGATCCCCGTCCTGCTGCTGGAGCCGACCGGTTGAACCCGCGGGAGGCGGCGGACGTCGCGCGCTACTACGACGACTTCGCCCCGCACTACGTGCCGGGGTGGCGTTCCCTGGAGCACTACGGCCCCCTCGTCGCGGACTTCCTGCTGCGCGCCGTGACGCCGGAGTGCCGGGTGCTGGACGTGGGTTGCGGGCCGGGGCAGCTGACGCGGGACCTCGCCCCGGACGTGGAGGTCACCGGCGTCGACGTCTCACCGCGGATGCTCGACGCGGCGCGCGCCGGGCGTCCCGCCGGACGCTACGAGCGGCACGACTTCCACGACCCGCTGCCCCGGGACTGGGGGCGCTTCGACGTGGTCGTCGCCGTGGGCTGCCTGGAGTTCTGCCGCGACCTGGGTGCGACGCTGGGGCACCTCGCCGCGGCGAGCGCGCCCGGTGCGCGGCTGCTGGTGGGGGTCGTCGAGGACCGCACCGGTCCCGGGAGCTCCCGCCGCCCGTTCTCCGAGGACGGGCTGCCGGGGGTCGACATGCACTGCTACGACGTGACCGCGCAGCTGGCGGCGGTCACGGCGGCGGGGTTGTCGCCGTCCTCGTACCGGTTCGTGCCGGCCTGGCGGCACGACGAGTACTCCTACGTCGTGCGGTACGGCCTGTGGGAGCTGACGCGGGAGCTGCCGGTCCGGTGACGCGGGACGGGACCGCCGCGGTTCCTCCGCAGCGGTCCCGCCCCGTCCGGGCGTGCGGTCCTCACACCGCCGCCGCCTCGGCGAAGGAGAACCCCGCCAGCTCCTGCGAGACCCGCCACACCCGCTCGGCCTCCTCGGCGTCGCGCAGCGGCCGGAACAGCCGGTGCTCCGCCGGGCCGCCGCCGAGGTTCCCGAACCCCTCCGGCCCGTACAGCGCGCCGCCGCGGGCCCCCGGGTGCGTGGCCGCGTACAGCGCCGGCAGTTGAGCGCTGTCCACCGTCCCCACCACGACCCCCGCGCGGGAGAGCCGGCGGATGACGGCGATCTGCGGGGTGTCGCGGTCGCGGCCCATCTCCGGGCGGGCGGACAGCAGGTTCGTCGGTGCGACCCCGGGGTGGGACAGGTTGCTCGTGATGCCCCAGCCGGCGGCCCTGCTGCGCCGGTCGAGCTCCAGCCCGAAGAGCCCGTAGGCGATCTTCGACTGGCTGTAGGCGCGCATGCCGTCGTAGGAGGACTCCCAGTTCAGGTCGCGCCAGTTCACCTGCCCGGCGCGGGCGGCGACGCTGATCTGCGAGGTGACGCGGGCGCGGCCGGCGATGAGCAGGGGCAGCAGGTGCGCCACGAGCGCGACGTGCCCGAGGTGGTTGGTGCCGAACTGCAGCTCGAAACCGTCGAGGGTGGTCTGGCGCTCCGGCGGGCGCATGACGCCGGCGTTGCCGATGAGCAGGTGCAGCGGCTCGCCCTCGGCGCGCAGCTCGGCGCCCAGCGCGGCCACCGACCGCAGCGACGACAGGTCCAGGTCGTGCACCGAGACGCGGGCGCCGGGGTGCGCGGAGCGGATCCGCGCGGCGGCCACCTCGCCCTTGGCGCGGTTGCGCACCGGCACCAGGACCTCGGCGCCGGCGGCGGCGAGGCGGCGCGCGATGCCGGCGCCGATGCCGTCGCTGGCGCCGGTGACGAGGGCGCGGCGGCCGGACAGGTCGGGCAGTTCCAGGTGGGGCGTGCGGGACATGACGATCCTCCGGTGGTGGGTTCTCAGCGGGTGGCGAGGACGGGCGACGGGTTCGCCGCCCGGCGCGCGGCCACGAGCGTGACCGCGAAGTGGACGGCGAACAGGACGGGGACACCGACCTGCAGCGCGCCCAGGGTGGTGGGCTGGTCGGCGACGTAGAACACGACCCGGACGGCGAGGTTCGCCGTGGCCAGGGTCAGCCCGACCGCGGAGCTGACGGTGTAGACGCGGCGCAGGGCGGGACGGCCCTGCCAGTCCCGCGGGCCGCTGGCCAGCGGGTTGACCATCAGCCCCATCAGCGGCCGGCGCAGCGCGAACGTGACCGCGTACGCGATGACGAACACGACCGGCAGCAGCATCGTCGGCAGGAAGAAGGCGCGCGCCTCCCCCGCCAGCGCCGCCGACCCCGCGCAGACCGCGGCGACGACGAGACCGGCGACGGCGGCACCGGTGGGTTCCCGGCGGGCCACGCGCACCGCGCCGGCGGCCACCGCGGTGACGCCGAGGGCGGCCAACGCCGGGACGAGCCCGGCGGTGGCGTCGACGGCCACGAACGCGACCGTCGGGGACGCGGCCACCGCCAGGCCGACGGGCCCGCCGACGCGGTCGAGGGCGGTGCGCCCGGCGGTGCGGGTGGTGGACGCCGCCTCGGGCTCCGGCATCCCGAGCAGCCGGCGGGCCGTCGCGCTGTGGCCGGTGCGCCCGGGCCGGTGGTCCACGGGGGGTGCGGGGTGGGTCACGGTTCCTCCTCGGTGGGGACGTGCCGCCAGCCTCACCCCGGTCCACCGGCCGCAACCAGGACCTGCCGGTCCGTGCCTGAGCGGTCCCCTCGTCGCGCCACGCGCGCCCGCAAGGGGGGATCGGCGGGCCGTGGCTCCCGGGCACGGCAGCGAGGTAGGAACGACGGGACCCATCGAGAGGGAGTGGTCCGGTGATCGACAGAGCGGGACTGGCGGGGTTCCTGCGCCACCGCCGGCAGGCCGTGCAGCCCGAGGACGTCGGTCTGCCGCGCGGGCAGCGGCGCCGGACGGCCGGGCTGCGCCGCGAGGAGGTCGCGGCGCTGTGCCACATGTCGACCGACTACTACGCGCGGCTGGAGCGCGAGCGCGGGCCGCAGCCGTCGGAGCAGATGATCGCGTCCATCGCGCAGGGCCTGCACCTGTCGCTGGACGAGCGCGACCACCTGTTCCGCCTCGCCGGGCACCAGCCGCCGGCGCGCGGCGCGGCCAGCGAGCACGTCAGCCCCGGCCTGCTGCGCATCCTCGACCGGCTGACCGACACGCCCGCCGAGGTGGTCACCGAGCTGGGCGAGACGCTGCGGCAGACCCCGCTGGGGGTGGCGCTGACCGGGGACGCCACCCGGTACACCGGCCCGGAGCGCAGCCTGGGTTACCGGTGGTTCGCCGACCCGGCCAGCCGGGCGCGGTACCGGCCCGAGGACCACGCGTACCTGTCGCGGCTGTACGCCTCGCACCTGCGCCAGGTGGTCGCGCTGCGCGGACCGGGTTCGCGCGCGGCGCGGCTGGCGGAACTGGCGCTGACGCGCAGCGAGGAGCTGCGGCGACTGTGGGAGACCCACGAGGTCGGGTTGCGCCCCGGCGAGCTGAAGCACTTCGTGCACCCCGAGGTCGGGGCGCTGGAACTGCACTGCCAGACGCTGCTGGACCCCGAGCAGTCGCACCGCCTGCTCGTCTACACGGCCGTCCCCGGCAGCGAGAGCCACGAGAAGCTGCAGCTGCTGTCCGTGGTCGGTTCGCAGGTCCTCGCCTGACGGGCCGGGTTCACCCCGTCGCGGCGTCCGGCAGCCCGAGCGCCGCGGCGACCCGCTCCTCCAGCTCGTCCTCGCCCAGGCCCACGTCGACCTCCACGGACCCCAGCTCGAGGCGCGCGACGTCCCCGCGCAACCGGTCGGTGAACAGGCGGTCGCGCTCCAGCAGGTTCGCCAGCGCGCGCGGCGGGTCGGACGTCCGCCCGGCGATGTCCCACAGACCACCGCGGGAGGTGAACGCCGCCCGCCGGAACCGCGGGGTCGGCAGCAGCCACACCGCCTGCCGCGCACCGCTGAGCAGCGGCGCGACGAGGTCCGGCAGCACGCGGAGACCCTCCACCAGCACGGGCCGGTCCGCCGGCAGCGCGAGCAGGTCGTCCACCAGGAGGTCGAACGCCTCGCCGCGGAACCACCCGAACGTCTCGAGCATCACCTCGGGACCGCGGTGGACCCAGCGCTCGTCGCGGTCCATCGCCGCGAACGCGTGCAGGGCCGGACAGCGCTGCGGCGGGCAGCGCCGGACGTGGTCGGCCATCGACTCGTCGGTGCCGTACCGGCGCAGGCCGTACCGCGCGGCCAGGCGTCGGGCCGTGGTCGACTTCCCCGCGCCGCTGCCCCCGCCCAGCCAGCGCACGTGCCGCAGGGCGTCGGGACCCGGTGCCTTCCCGGACGCAGGAGAACTCCTGCTCGCGCGGTCGTCGCCGACCGGCTCGACAGGTGGACGGGTCACGGGCACTCCTCGAGTCCGCGGTCGGAGACGTGGTGCCCCCTAGGGGCGGGCAGGCCCGCGACCGCCAGGAGCGATGGACGTCAGCGCGAGCTCCGCCACCGCGATCAGCTCATCACGGCCTGCCCCGAGCTCGGCGCGGGCCGAGAGCCCCTGCCACAGCGTCTGCACGAGAGCCGCCAGCACGGTCGGATCGGCCGTGGTCGAGAGCTCGCCTTCGGCCACGGCCCGCTCGATGCGCGCCCGCAACCTCGCCTCGTCGACCCGCCGCAGGTCGGCGACGTAGGTGCGCACGTCCAGCGTGGTGGAGGTGTCGGCCATCACCGCGCTGCTGGTCAGGCACCCCGGGTGGCCGTCCTGGACGCGGGTGAACTCCTCCACGGACTCCACGAGCACCCGCTCGAGCACGCCGGCGATGGACGGCTCGGCCACGGCCCGCTCGTAGACCGCGCTGTAGCGCAGCGCGTAGGTGCGCACCGCTTCGTCGAACAGCTCGCCCTTGCTGCCGAAGGCGGCGTACAGGCTGGAGCCGGAGATCCCCAGGGCCTGGCTCAACGCCCGGGTGGAGGTGCCGGAGAAGCCGTGCTTCCAGAACAGGCACGCGGCCCGGCGCACGGCGTCGTCGCGGTCGAAGGCCCGAGGCCGGCCGGCCGGTCGCCCGGCGGGCCCCTGCGGTGTCGTCGTGCCCTTCGCGGCGGTCATGTTGACGATTCTAGAGCGCACGCCCCAGAATCAGGGTTGTGGAGCAACCGATCCAGAAAAGAGTCGGCGTCGACGGCAGCTGGCTGAGCATCGACGTGCACGGTCACGACGACGGGCCCGCCGTCGTCGTGGTCCCCGGCGCCATGGCCGACGCCGCCGCCTGGGCCTCGGTGGCGCGCCACCTGACGCGGTGGCCGACCGTCGCCGTCGTCAACCGGCGAGGCCGGGCACCCTCGGGCCCGCTCACCGACGAGTACGGCCTGACCACCGAGGTCGCGGACCTCGCAGCGGTCCTGCGCACCTTCAGCGACGTGCGCGCGGTGTTCGGGTGGAGCTACGGCGGCCTGATCGCCCTGCACCTGGCGAGCACGCTGGACGTCGCCCACCTCATCGCCTACGAACCGGTCACCGCGCCCTTCGGCGCCACGGCCCTGCCGGACCTGCGCCGCGCCCACGAGGCCGGCGATCTGGACGCCGCCGTCACCGTCGCCCTCGAGCAGGTCGCCGGCACCAGCCCGGACGTCGTCGCGCGTCTGCGCGCCGATCGGGCCACCTGGCAGCAGTTGCGACGCGTGGGAGCTGCCGCCTACGCCGAGACCCTGGCCATCGACGAGGCGCCGCAGCCGGCGCAGCTGGCGACGCGGGCGGCCCGGGTGGACCTGGTCGTCGGCGGGCTCGACCGCGGGCGTGCGCCGTACGAGACCTCCTTCGCGGACGTCGCACGTCTGGTCCCCGCCGCCCAGGTCCACGAACTGCCCGGACAGGGGCACCTGGCCCACCTGGAGGCACCCGAGCAGCTGGCCGCCCTGGTCGACCAGCTGCCGAGCGACGCCACCTGACCGGTCCAGGACCGGCCCGTCCACGCGTCGGCGACGTGGACGGGCCGGTCGGCCGCCGACCTCTCCGCGCGCGGCAGGAGACCCCCGGCGTGAGCGGGTCGCACCTCACGCTCGTGACCCAGTCGGTGCGACCACCGCCGACGGCGACTCCCGATCACGGGAGCGCCGGGTCACCGGCCGCCGGTGACGGCCTCCTCGTCGCCACGCCCCGACGAGGACGGCTCGCCCGCCGTGCCCGCGCGGGCGAGGGCGCGCTCCAGCGAAGCCCCCTCCACGTCCACGTCCGGCAGCAGCCGGTCCAGCCAGCGCGGCAGCCACCACGCCGAGCGGCCCAGCAGGTGCATCACCGCGGGGATCAGCAGCAGCCGGACCACGAAGGCGTCGGCGAGGACGCCGAACGCCAGCCCGAAGCCCACGGAACGGATGATCACCGAGTCCGAGCCGATGAACCCGCTGAACACCGACACCATGATGATCGCGGCGGCGACGACGACCCGGCGGCCGGCCCGCAGCCCGGTGGTGACGGCCTCGCGCGCCGGCTGCCCGTGCGCGTACGCCTCGCGCATCCCCGAGACGAGGAACAGCTGGTAGTCCATCGCCAGGCCGAACAGGATCCCGACGACGATGGTGGGCAGGAAGCTCAGCACGGGGCCGGGCGTGCTGACGCCGAAGACGCTGCTGAGCCAACCCCACTGGAACACCGCGGTGATGGCGCCGAAGGTGGCGAACAGCGACAGGACGAACCCGAGGGTCGCCGTCAGCGGCACCAGCAGGGACCGGAACACCACCACGAGGATCAGCAGGGACAGGCCGACGACGAGGGCGAGGTAACCCGGCAGGGCGTCGGCCAGCTGCTCGGAGACGTCGATGTTGCCGCTGGCGCTGCCGGCGACCCCGACCGTCGCCTCGCCCGTGGTGGTCTCCAGCGGGGTCAGGTCGCGCAGGTCGCGGACCAGCTGCTCGGTGGAGACGCTGGTCGGCCCCTCCTCGGGCACCACCTGGAGGGCCAGCAGGCGCCCGTCGGCGGAGAAGCCGATGGGCGCGACGGCGGCGACGTCGGGCTGGGCGGCGACGGACTCGACGACGCTGACCTGCTCCGCGAGCTGGTCGGCCTCACCCACCGGCTCGGCCAGGTCGGCGACCACCAGCAGCGGCCCGTTGGCGCCCTCCCCGAAGTACCGGGCAGTCAGGTCGAACGCCTGGTACTGCGTGGACTCGCGCGCCTCGGCGGAACCGTCGGGCAGGCCGAGCCGCATCGACAGCGCCGGGGCGGCGACGACGCCGAGCACGACCACGCCCACCACCAGGGTCAGCGCCGCCCGCGCGGTGCTCGCCGGCCCCGCGAGGAACCCGGCGCCGCGCCTCGCTGCCGTGCTCGGGGAGGCCCGGTGCTTGGGCGGGCCGTCGCGGTGCTCGCGCTCGCGCCGGTTCAGCACCCGCAGCCCCAGCACGGACAGCACGGCCGGGGTGAACGTCACCGCCATCGCGACGGCGACCAGCACGCAGAGGGCGCCGACGGTGCCCATGAGGCCGAGGAAGCCGATGCCCGTGACGTTGAGCGCGGCGAGGGCGATGACCACGGTGAGGCCGGCGAAGACGACGGCGTTGCCCGAGGTGCCGGTGGCCAGGGCGATCGAGTCGACCAGGCCCGTCCCGCCGCGCAGCTGCGCCCGGTGCCGGTTGATGATGAAGAGCGAGTAGTCGATGCCCACGGCCAGGCCGAGCATGACGCCCAGCACCGGGGTGATCGAGAGCATGTCGACGACCCCGGACAGCGACAGCGCCGCGGTGACGCCGACACCGACGCCGACGACGGCCGAGACCAGGGGCACGACGGCGCCCAGCAGGGTGCGCAGGACGACGACCAGCGCGATCGCGGCGACCAGCAGGCCGAGCGCCTCACCGGGGCCGAAGATCTCCGGCGTCGTCTGCACGAGCTCGTTGGACAGCTCCACCTGCACGCCGGGAATCGCGGCGTCCTCGAGCTCGGCGGTCACGGCCTCCTTGACCTCGGCCGCCACCTCCTGGACCGGCTCGGTGAACTGGACGACGCCGAGGGCGGTGCTGCCGTCGGCCGAGACCTGGCGCACGCCCTCGGCGGCCTCCAGCAACCGCGTGCCGAGGTCGACCTGCTCCGCCTGCGCCTCGAGCTGCGCGCGCTCGGCGACCAGCGGGACCGGTGCGGCGTCGAGCTGGGCGCGCGCGGCGTCGATCTGCTGCTGGGCGCCGGCGAGCTGGTCGGCCTGCTGCTGGCGCTGCGCCTCCGTCGCGAACGGGTCGACGGTGCCGCTGACGCCGTCCTGCTCGGCCACCTGGGCCAGCAGGTCGCTGATGGCGGCGCGCTGCTCGCCGGTCAGCGGGGCGCCGTCCTCGGCGTGGAAGACCACGGTGCCGCTGCCGCCGCTGGCGTCGGGGAACTCCTCGGCCAGCTGGTCGGCGACCCGGGCGGTGGCGGTGCCGGGCAGGCTCACCTGCGAGGACAGCGTCCCGCCGAGGGTGAGGAGACCGGTGACGCCGAGGGCGAGCAGCAGCAGCCACACGCCGATCACGGTGCGCGGCCGGTGGGCGGCGGCCCGTCCGAGCCGGTGGAGGAATCGGGCCATCTCAGGCGCCTTCCGTCGAGGGGGAGGTCGTGCGGGCGGTGCGCTGCGGGGCCGCGAAACCGCGCCGCAGACTGGTGAAGAGGTGGTCGAGGAGCTCGTCCCAGCGCCGGCGCCCGGCGTCCCCGAGCCCGCCGCCGGTCTCCTGGAGCCAGGCCGCGGCGAGCACGGACACGCCGTTGAGGACGGTGGTGGTCAGCAGCACGGCGTCGAGGTCGCCCAGCTGCGGGTGGCGCTCCCGCAGCTGGCGGGCCATCGGGTCGGCCACGTGCCGCATCGCCCGCTGCTGGAGCCGCTCCTGGTGGTCCGCGCCGTCCGGCCCCGTGGTCATGCGCGCCAGGCGCACGACCACCCCCAGGAGGTCGGCGCCCCGCAGGGAGGCCTCGAGGTCGTCCAGGGGGTCCCCGAGGGGGACGGTGGCGCGCGCGGCGACCTCGACGGAGGTGATCGCCGCGTTGAGCTCGGCCTCCAGGCAGGCCACCACGACCTCCTCCAGGGAGGAGAAGTGGTTGAACAGCGTGCGCCGCGCCACGTCGGCGCGCGCGGCGAGGTCGTCGGCGGACAGCCCGGCGGGTCCGCGCTCCTCCAGCAGGTCCTTGGCCGCGGCCAGGATGGCCGCGCGGTGACGGGCCTTCGCCGCGGCACGACGGTCGGGGGGATCGCTCACCCGATCAGTATGCACTCAGTGCAAGCTTGCTCCGAGTGCAAGCATCACCGCCGGGACTCCCACCCGCGCGGGGTGACCCACCGCCTGCCCCGGCGCCCGTCCGGGCACGGGGCGGTCGGGTTCCCCCGGAGGAGCGCTGCACCAGCGCTCAGCGGTCCTTCGCGCCAGGGCTGCGACCCGGGCGAGGCCCTCAGCCGGCGAGCGTCGCGACCGCTCCGACGGCCAGCGTGATGATGATCGTGTTGAAGGCGAAGGCGACCACGGCGTGCCCGGAGACCGTGCGCCGCACGGCGGGCGAGGTGACGACGACGTCGGTCGAGCCGAACGACGTCGACACCGCGACGGCCAGGTACACGTAGTCCGAGAACGCGCGGCCGCCGCCCGGGACGTCGGGTCCCCGCGCGCCGCGCGCCCCTCCCGGCGCCGGCTCGTCCGGGAAGCTGAGACCGCCGCCACCGTCGGCGTGCAGGTGCCGGCGCGCGTAGTCGACGGCGTACGTCGTCGTCATCGCCGCCCAGGCGCTGACGACGAGCACGAGCCCCAGGACGAGGGTGAACACCGACGAGGCGAGGTCCTCGGAGCGGACCGCCTGGGGCAGGAGCGCTCCCGCGGCGACGAGCCCGACGAGGCCCGCCGCCACGGCGACGCCCGCACCCGGCTGGGTGCCGGCCAGCGAACCCCGCGCGGAGCTGCGCCCGGGGAGCGAGCGGGCCGCGTCGAGCAGCACCGGCCCGGCCAGCCCGCGGTAGACGAGGACGGTGAGCAGGACGTACACCGCCTGGTAGCCGCCGAGGGCCACCATGGGGAAGACGAGGCGCTCGACGGTGGGCGAGGGGAGGTCGACCTCGACGGCGCGCGTGACGGGCACCGAGGCGAGCACGCCCAGCACCAGGGCCGCACCACCGCGGTCCAGCTCGCGGTACATCCTGCGACGCACCGTCCTGAGCGCTCGAGCGCTCCTGTTCCCCATGGCGGCGACGCTAGCGGCGACGCGGCCCGGGACCGCACCCCGACGAGCGCGCGACCCGCCGCGGGGCTCACTCCAGGACGAGCAGCGGCGCGCCCTGGGCGACGGCGGCCCCGGCCTCGACCCGCACGGCGCGCACCGTCCCGGCGCGGGGGGCGGTGACGGGGTTCTCCATCTTCATCGCCTCCAGCACGACGAGCAGGTCACCCCGCTGCACGTCCGCGCCCTCCTCGACGGCGACGCGCACGACGGTGCCGTCCATCGGTGCGGGCACCGCGCCGGGCTCCGCGTCCGTCCCCGCGGCACCGCTGGACGAGCGCCGGCGGGTGCGGGGCGCCGCGGCGGGCGCGGCCAGCTCGTCGGCGGGCAGGGTGACGGTGACGCGGCGGCCGTCGACCTCCAGCACGAGGGTGCGCCGCTGGCCCGCCGGCTCGGGCGCGACGGGCTCCTGCGCCTCGCCGCCCTCGCGCCCGGCCCACTCCGTCTCGATCCACCGCGTGTGGACGGTGAACTCCCCGTCGGCCGCGGTGAACGCCGGGTCGTCGACGACGGCGCGGTGGAACGGCAGGACGGTCGGCACGCCCTCGACCTCGAACTCCGCCAGCGCCCGGCGCGCGCGGGCCAGCGCCTGCTCGCGGGTGGCGCCGGTGACGACGAGCTTGGCCAGCAGGGAGTCGAAACCCCCGCCGACGGGGTTCCCGCGCCGCACGCCCGAGTCCACGCGCACGCCCGGTCCACCGGGCGGGTCCCAGCGGGTCACGGTGCCGGGCGCGGGCAGGAAACCGCGCGCCGGGTCCTCGGCGTTGAGCCGGAACTCGACCGCGTGGGCGCGGGGTTCCGGGTCGTCGACCACGGACAGCGGGTGCCCCTGCGCGATGCGGAACTGCTCGGCGACGAGGTCGACGCCGTACGCCTCCTCGGTGACGGGGTGCTCGACCTGCAGGCGGGTGTTCACCTCCAGGAACGTCGTCGTGCCGTCCTCGCCGACGAGGAACTCCACCGTCCCGGCGCCGCGGTAGCCGGCGGCCCGGCACACCTCGCGGGCGGCGGTGGTGATGCGCTCGCGCTGCTCGTCGGTGAGGAACGGGGCGGGGGCCTCCTCGACGAGCTTCTGGAACCGCCGCTGCAGCGAGCAGTCGCGGGTTCCGACGACGGCGACGTTCCCGTGGTCGTCGGCCAGGACCTGCGCCTCGACGTGCCGGGGGCGGTCCAGCCAGCGCTCCACGAAGCACTCCCCGCGCCCGAACGCGGCGACCGCCTCGCGGGTCGCGGAGGCGAACAGCTCGGGCACCTCCTCCAGGGTGCGGGCCACCTTCAGCCCGCGGCCGCCGCCGCCGTGGGCGGCCTTCACCGCGACGGGCAGGCCGTGCTCGCGGGCGAACGCGAGGACCTCCTCGACGTCGGCGACGGGTTCGGCGGTGCCGGGCACGAGCGGCGCGCCGGTCTCGCGGGCGAGGCGGCGGGCGGACACCTTGTCGCCCAGCAGGCGGATCGCCTCCGGCGGCGGGCCGACCCACGTCAGCCCGGCGTCGAGGACGGCCTGCGCGAACTCCGCGTTCTCGGACAGGAACCCGTACCCGGGGTGGACGGCGTCGGCGCCGGCGCGGCGGGCGACGTCGAGCAGCTTGCCGGCGTCCAGGTACGTCTCGGCGGCCGTGCTGCCGCCGAGGGCGAACGCCTCGTCGGCGGCGGCCACGTGCGGGGAGTCCGCGTCCGGGTCGGCGTAGACGGCGACCCCGGCGATGCCGGCGTCGCGGGCGCCGCGCAGCACGCGCAGGGCGATCTCGCCGCGGTTGGCGACGAGCACCTTCTCGATGCGGGTGGTCACCGCGGGTCCTCCTCGAGGTCGGCGGGCGGGAACGGGGCGCGCAGCAGGTCGGCCGGGGCGCCCCAGCCGTCGCGGTGCGCGGGGCGGGCCTCCGGTGCGGCCGTGCGGGACGCGGCGCGCAGCGCGTCGACGGCCGCGACCACCGCGGCGAGCTCGCCGGGGGTGGGGTGCCCGGTGACGCGCCAGCCGCTCACAGGGGCAGGTTCCCGTGCCGACGGGCCGGCTGCGAGCCGGTGACCCGCTCCAGCAGGCGCAGCGACGCGGCCAGCCGGGCGCGGGTGGCGGCCGGTTCGACGACGCCGTCCAGCTCGCCCCGCCCGGCCGCGCGAGCGGGGCCGGCGTCCTCGCGCGCGGCCCGCAGGGCGGCGGTCCACTCCTCGTCCCCGGCACCTGCCGCGGAGGCGACCTCGTCGCGGTCGGCGACCAGCGCGCGCGGCCAGGCCAGCACGAGGTCGGCGCCGGCGTACCGGGAGGCCAGCGCCGTGCGGGCGGGCCCGTGCGCGCGGCCGGTGACGACGGTGAGCAGCGGCGTCGTGGCCTCCGCGCACGCGTACAGCAGCTGCGCCAGCGCGAACGTCGGCGCGTCCGGATCGTCCTCGCCGGCGGGCACGGCGCCGGCGGTGTCGACGAGCGTCAGCACGGGCAGCCCGAACGCGTCGCACCAGCGCACGAACCGGGCGGCCTTGGCGGCGGCCGCCGCGTCCAGGGCGCCGCCGCGCACGGCCGGCTGCGGCGCGACGACGCCGAGGCTGCGGCCGTCCAGGCGGGTCAGGCCCGTCACCAGGTGCGGGGCGTGGGCGGCGCGCAGCTCCAGGAACGCCGGCGCCCCCTCCTCCGGCTCGTCGGCCAGGCGGGCCACGACGTCCCGCACGTCGTACGGCGCGCCGGCGTCCTCCGGCAGCAGGGCCGCGAGGTCGGGGTCCTCCTCCGACGGGTCGGGGACCGCACCGGGCAGGCGGGGGGCGGTGGCGCGGTTGTTGCTCGGCAGGTGCGCCAGCAGGTCGCGGACGAACTCCCCCGCCGCGGCCGGGTCGTCGGCCACGTGCGCGAAGCGGCCCGTCGCGGCCGCGTGCAGGTCGGTGCCGCCGAGGTCGTCGGCCTCCCGCGCGACGCCGGTGACCACCTGCGCCGCAGCGGGATCCGCGAGCGCCGACCGGGCGCCGCGGACGGCGACGACGACGTCGGCCAGCGGCAGCAGGAGCGCGGCGGCCCCGTCGGCGGCGCCGAGGACGACGGCGACCTGCGGCACGACCCCGGACAGGGCGACACCGGCGCGGGCGATCTCCCCGAGCGCGCGCGCGTCCACCGCCGCGCCGTCGGGGACGACGGTGACCAGCGGCCGGCCGGTGCGGGCGGCCAGGGCGAGCACCCGCCCGCCGGGGTCCTCGCCCAGCACCGCCAGGCACACGTCGCGGCCGTCGACGGCGCCCCACCCGCCCGCCGAGCCGTCCGCGACGGGCGTGGCGGGTGTGGCGGCGCCGTCGTCGAACAGGGCGGCGGCGAACTCCCGGACGGCGCCGGGCCCGGTGTCCGGGGCGGGGTTCTCGGTCGTGCTCACGGCGCGGGGACCTCCGGGGCGGGGACGGGGCGGAAGCGCAGGGACTGCCCGGGGCGGACCTGCGCGAGGCGGTCGACGTCGGCGTCGCGGACGACCCCGACGACGGGGTAGCCGCCGGTGACGGGGTGGTCGGGCCCGAACAGCACGGGCTGCCCGCTGGGCGGCACCTGCAGGGAACCGACGGCGACGCCCTCGGAGGGCAGTTCCTCCTCGCGCCGCCGCTGCAGGCCGGGCTGGCCGGCGGGGCGCTCCAGGCGCAGGCCCACGCGGTCGGAGGCGGGGGTGACGGTCCACGTACCGGTGAACAGGACGCCCGGGTCGGTGAACCAGTCGTGGCGCGGGCCGGGGACGACGCCCACGGCGACGGTCCCCGTGGCGGGCCCGGCCACGGGGGCGGTGCGCAGGCGCGGGCGGCCGGCCGGGGCCGGACCGACGGGCAGCCGGTCGCCGGCGGCGAGGGGTTCGGGACCGAGGCCGGCGAGGGTGTCGCGGCTGCGCGAACCGAGGACGGGCTCGACGGCCACCCCGCCGCGCACGGCCACGTAGGCGCGCAGGCCGGCCGGCGCCTGCCCCAGCCGCAGGACCTGCCCGGCGTCCAGCACCAGGACGCTGCTGTGCGGGGCGGGGCGGGCGTCGACGGTCACGGGGACGGGCGCGCCGGTGACCGCCACGACGAGGGGGGCCTCGGTGCGGACCTCCAGCCCGCCGAGGAGCACCTCCAGCCCGGCCCGCTCCGGCGGGTTCGCGACCAGGCGGTTCGCCAGCGCGAGCGCGGCGCGGTCGGCGGCGCCGGCCACGCCCACGCCGTAGCGGAACGCCCCGGCGCGACCGCGGTCCTGCACGGTGGTCAGCGGGCCGGGCGCCAGCACCTCCAGCGCGCTCACGCGTCCTCCTGGCGCACGAACCGGACGGCGGTGCCCGGCCGCAGCAGCGCGGGCGGGTCGGCGTCGACGTCCCACAGGACGGCCGCGGTGGTGCCGATGACCTGCCAGCCGCCGGGCGAGCGGCGCGGGTAGACGGCGCTGTACCCGTCGGCGAGGGCGACCGCCCCGGCGGGCACGGCGGTGCGCGACTGCGCGCGGCGCGGCACCGCCAGGCGCCCGTCGGGGCTGCGCAGGTAGCCGAAACCCGGCGCGAACCCGACGAACGCGCACTCCCACGTCGTGCCGGTGTGCCGGGCGACGACGTCCTCGGGGGTGGTGCCCAGCAGGGCCGCGACGTCGGCGAGGTCCTCGCCGTCGTAGCGCACGGGCACGGTGACCACGTCGGCGGACGCGGCGGACGCGGCGTCGTCACCGGCGGGCGGGGAGGCCCAGCGGCGCAGCACCTCGCGGGCGACGGCGGTCGCGTCGGCGCCGGGCAGCAGGGTGACGAGCACGGTGCGGGCGGCGGGCAGGACGTCCTCGACGCCGCCGGGCGGGTCCTCGGCGAGCTGGCGCGCGAAGCGGGGCGCACGCCGGGCGCCGGCGTCGTCGGCGGCCTCCAGCAGCCAGGCGCGGTCGCCGGCGGGCAGCAGGCGGGGGGCGCTCACGTCGGCGGTCACGTCGGGGACCCGAGCTGGTGGGCGCTGTCGGGCACGTCGGTGACGAGCATGTGCCCCGGGGCGTGGGTGATGGCGAACGGCACCCCGGAGGCCATCACGGCCGCCTGCGGCGTGACCCCGCACGCCCAGAACACCGGCACGTCGCCGGGTTCGAACGCCACCGCGTCGCCGAAGTCGGGGACGTCCAGCGACCCGGCCAGCAGCGCGCCCGGGTCGCCGACGTGGACGGGGGCGCCGTGGACGGCGGGCAGCCGGGCGGTGACCTCGACGGCCGTGGGGACCAGGTGCGCGGGCACCGGGCGCATCGACACGACGAGAGGGCCGTGCACGCGTCCGGCGGGCCGGCAGGGTCGGTCTGTCACGTACATGGGCACGTTGCGGCCCTGCTCGACGTGCCGCAGCGGGACGCCGGCGGCGGCCAGCGCCGTCTCGAACGTGAAGCTGCAGCCGATCGAGAAGGCCACGAGGTCCTCGCGCCAGTGCTCGCGCACGTCGGTGGGCTCGCCGGCGAGCTGCCCGTCGCGCCACACGCGGTACCGGGGCAGGTCGGTGCGCAGGTCCGCGCCGGGCGCGAGCGGCGTCGTCGTCGCACCGGGCTCGGTGACGTCGAGGACGGGGCACGAGCGCGGGTTGCGCTGGGTGAAGAGCAGGACGTCCCACGCCCACGCGCGCGGGACCGCGACGAGGTTCGTCTGCGTGAACCCGGGCGACCAGCCGGCCGTGGGGACCGCCGTGCCGGCGCGGAAGGCAGCGCGGGCGGCGGCGGGCGGGGTGCCCGCGGGGGTCGTTCGCCGTGTGCCGGTCACGGGGCCTCCGTCGCTCCGGTCGTCTCGTGCGCGCTCTGGAGGCAGCACTGTAGGGATCGTTCAACGATCTGTCTGCCCCCCGCGACCGGGTGGCGGGCGCCCCCGGTCAGCCGTGCGCGGCGAGCAGCTGCGCCTCCGCCCGGTCCAGGTAGGCGGCCAGCAACCGACCGGCCCGGCCGCGCTCGCCCGCCTCCAGGTGCTCGGCCAGGCGCGCGTTGTCCTCCAGGTACGGCTCGTGGAAGGGGCGCGGGTCGCCCGCGGCGGCGAACGCCAGCCGCAGCTCGGCCAGCAGGTGGCGCATGCTCTCGTCCATCCGCGGACTGCCGGCCAGCGCGACCACGGCGGAGTGGAAGCGGCTGTTGGCGCTGGCCACGCCGTCCCAGTCCCCCGCCCGCCCGGCGGCCCGGCCGTCCTCGACGGCGGCGCGGACCCGTTGCAGCGCAAGCGGACCGTGCGGGCCGTCGATCGCCGCGAACTCCAGCACGCGGCGGAAGCGGTACAGGTCGGCCACGTCGGCGGCCGACAGGGTCCGCACGGACACCCCGCGGTGCAGCTCGTGCTGCAGCAGGCCCTCGCGGGCCAGCAGGCGGAACGCCTCGCGCAGCGTGTTGCGCGAGACGCCCAGCGAGGCGCTGGTCGCGTCCTCCGGCAGGCGCGTGCCGGGCACGAGCGCGCCGTCGGCCACCAGGTCGCGCAGCGCCTCGGCGACCCGGTCCGCGCCCCCGCCGCCGGCCAGCGCGCGACCCGCGCGGCTCAGCCGCCCCTGCAACCGGTCGGCGTCGTCTCGGGGTCGGGCGGCCACCGGCGAAACATAGCTGCAACGCCGGAACCGTTGCCAGGTCGTTCAACAACTGGCTAGCGTCGGCGCCCGTCCACTCCCCCCGAGACCCCTTGGTGAGGTCGTCGTGGCCCTTCCCCGCTCCCCCCGCCGTCGCGCCGCCGTCCTCGGCGCCTGCGCCACCGCCCTCGTCGCCGGGGGCCTGGCCGCCCCCTCCGCCGCCGCGCCCAGCGCCTCCCCCGCCTCCCCGCCGGACCCCGCGCCGGTCTCGCCGTGCGCGAACCCCGCCGCGGTGCTCACCGTCGAGGAGTCCCGGCTCGGCCTGCCCCTGCCCGGCGGCGGTGAGCCGGCCTCCCAGCGGTTCGTCCGCGCCGCCGGGTTCGACGGCCTCGTCGCGAGCTTCGCCGAGCGCCTGTGCGCCGCCGGCAGCGCGCAGGAGGCCACCGACCTCGTCCGCGCCTCCGGGCAGGAGCTGTGGGACACCGCCGTCGCCCGCGCCCAGGGCCGCGGCGGGTCCGGCACGATCGACCGCTACGACGACCGGCCCCTGTACTGGGCCCGCACGGCGATGAGCGCCGCGGTGCGCTCGCTGGACGCCGACTGGATCGAGAACCCCCTGCAGCGGCAGGGCCTGCTGCACCTGCTGGACCGCACGAGCCGCGGGATCTCCTCGGTGGGCTGGTCGCAGGAGGAACCGGACGCGACCCGCGTGGTCATCAGCGGTTTCGACACCTACAGCCTGGACTCCAGCCTGCGGAACTCCAACCCCTCCGGGGCCAGCGCGCTGCAGCTGGACGGGCGCACGATCGACACCCCCGCGGGCCCGGTGACCGTCGAGGCCGTCGTCCTGCCCGTGAACTACACCGACTTCGACCAGGGCGTCGTCGAGGACGCGTTCGGCCCGGTGCTGCGCACCGGCGAGGAGCGCGCCGACATGATCATGACGATCAGCCAGACCGGCCGCGGCCGGATGGACGTGGAGCAGTGGGCGGCCAACGCCCGAGGCGGCTCCCCGGACAACAACCGCAACCAGCAGTTCGGGCCCGTCTCGCGGCCCTCGCACTGGCCGCAGCCGTTCGACTCGCCCGAGTGGATCGAGACGACCCTGCCGTACGAGGCGATGATCGCCGCGGGCACCGGGCCGTGGCCCGTGCAGCTGAACGACGGGATCTGCGAGTGGCCGGCCGGCACCTGGCCCGACCCGACCGCGCTGGTGTGCGCCGACGACCCCTCGCCGGGCAGCACCGCCGGTTCCGGCCCCGGCGGCAGCTACCTGTCCAACGAGAGCATGTACCGCTCGAACCGGCTGCGGATCGGCCTGCAGGCGTGGGACGTGCCCGGCGGGCACCTGCACGTCTCGGCGCTGGAGTACCCCGCCGACGAGTCCGTCCTGACCGACCCGGCGTTCGAGGCCGACCGCGCCGCCGTCGTCGACCAGACCGTCGCGCTCGTCACCGCCGCCGGTGCCGCCGTGCGCGCCGACCGGCCCGGGAACCCCTCGTGAGCACCCCGGCGGACCCTGCCGGCGGGACCGGCGGGAGCGGCGGGAGCGCGGGCGGTACCGCGAGCACCGAGAGCGCCGTCGACCAGCGGCGCCGCACGCGCCGCACGCTGCTGGGTGCCATGTTCCTCATGGCGACCAGCGCCATCGGCCCGGGGTTCATCACCCAGACGACGACGTTCACCGCGCAGCTGGGCGCCGCGTTCGCCTTCGCCATCGTCGTCAGCATCCTCGTCGACATCGCGCTGCAGCTGAACGTGTGGCGCGTCATCGGCGTCTCGGGGATGCGCGCGCAGGAGCTCGGCAACCGGGTCCTGCCCGGTGTCGGGTGGGCGCTGACGGGCCTCGTCGTCCTCGGCGGTCTGGTGTTCAACGTCGGGAACGTCGCCGGCGCCGGGCTGGGGCTGAACGCGATGGTCGGCCTGGACCCGCGCTGGGGCGCCGGGATCTCCGCCGTGCTGGCCATCGGCATCTTCCTCAGCCGCGCCGCCGGCGCCGCGCTGGACCGCATCGTCGTCGTGCTCGGCCTGGTGATGATCGCCATGACGACGTACGTCGCGGTCGTCTCGCGCCCGCCCGTGGGCGAGGCGCTGCGCAACGTCGTGCTGCCCGAGCAGGTCGACGCTCTGGCCATCACCACCATCATCGGCGGCACCGTCGGCGGGTACATCACCTACGCCGGCGCGCACCGCCTGCTGGACTCCGGCACCACCGGCCCGGAGAACGTCGGCGCCATCACCCGCAGCTCGGTGACCGGCATCGTCATCACGGCCGTCATGCGCGCCGTGCTGTTCCTGGCGATCCTCGGCGTCGTCGCGGGCGGGGTGTCGCTCGCGACGGAGAACCCCGCGGCCACCGCGTTCGAGGCGGCGGCGGGCGAGGCGGGGCTGCGGGTGTTCGGCGTGGTGCTGTGGGCGGCGGCCCTCACCTCCGTCATCGGCGCCTCGTACACGTCGGTCAGCTTCCTCACCACCTCCCGCACGTCCGTGCGCACGCGGAACCTGCTGACGGTGGCGTTCATCGTGGTGTGCGCCGGGTTCTTCGTCGTCGCCGGCGCCGCCCCCGCGCAGCTGCTGGTGTTCGCCGGCGCCTTCAACGGCGTCGTCCTGCCGCTGGGCCTCGTCGTCGTCCTGTGGGTGGCGCTGCGCCGGCGCGACCTGCTGGGCGGGTACCGCTACCCGCGCTGGCTGGTCACCGCCGGCCTGCTCGCCTGGCTCGTCGCCCTGTACCTGGCGTACCGCTCGCTGGCCACCCTGCCGACCCTGTGGAGCTGACCGTGACCACCCCCCACGCCACCCCCGACGCCACCCCCGACGCCACCGCCGGACCCTGCGTGGACCTGAACTCGGACCTCGGGGAGAGCTTCAGCCGCTGGACGCTCGGCGACGACGAGGCGCTGCTGGGCGTGGTCACCAGCGCCAACGTCGCCTGCGGGTTCCACGCCGGCGACCCGACGGTGCTGCGCCGCACGTGCGAGCTGGCCGCCGCGCGCGGCGTCGTCGTCGGCGCCCAGGTCGGCTACCGGGACCTGCCCGGTTTCGGGCGGCGGTTCATCGACGCCGACCCGGCCGAGCTGACCAACGACGTGCTGTACCAGCTCGGCGCGCTGGCGGCGTTCGCCCGCGTCGCCGGCACCCGCGTCGCCTACCTGAAGCCGCACGGCGCGCTGTACAACGCGATCGTCCACCACGAGGAGCAGGCCGCCGCCGTCGTCGAGGCCGTGCGGCTGTGGGACCCCGCGCTGCCCGTCCTCGGGCTGCCGGGGTCCCGGTTCCTCGCGCTGGCCGGCGAGGCGGGGCTGACCACGCGCACCGAGGCGTTCGCCGACCGCGCGTACACCCCCGCCGGCACCCTGGTGTCGCGCCGCGAGCCGGGCGCGGTCCTGCACGACGCCGACGAGATCGCCCGCCGCTGCGTGCGGATGGCCACGGCCGGGGAGGTCGAGGCCGTCGACGGCAGCGTCGTCGCCGTCGACGCCGCCTCGATCTGCGTGCACGGCGACACCCCCGGCGCGGTCGCCATCGCCCGGCGGGTGCGCGAGGAGCTGACCGCCGCGGGCGTGCGGATCGCGCCGTTCGTCGGGGGCTGAGGCCGCGCTCCACGGGCCCGCGCACGCGCGGTGTGCCAGGCTCGAGCGCCGTGCCGACCCAGCCCCGGGAGAACCCGTTCCGCGCGCGCGCCACCACCGCGGTCGCCTGCCTGCTCGTGGCCGCGGTGACCTCGTGCTCGGTACCGGGGTCCGGCGGGACCCCGGCCGGGACGGAGGGGTCGCGCGGTCCGGCTGCCGGCTCCGCCTCCCCCGCGCCGGGCGGGGCCGTCGCCGCAGCGGTGGCAGGCCCGACCGCGGTGCTCGACGCCGTCCAGCCCGCCGACCTCGCCGCCGCGCTCAGCGAGCACCTGCTCCAGCGCAGCGGCAGCGTGGTCGTCACCGCCGACGACCCCCGCTCCGTGCTGGGAGCCGCCACCGTCGCGGCGCAGGACGGTGTCCCGCTGCTGCTGCCCGGACCGGCCGCGGCCGCGGAGGTCCGCCGCCTCGGGGCGGGCACCGTGCTCACGGTCGGGCAGGCGGCCCGCACCTGGGCGGAGCAGGAGTTCACCGGGCCCGGCGCCCCCGACGTCGAGGACGCCGAGGCGCCGGGACGGGCACCCGACACCTCGGACGGACCTGCCCGGGACGTCGTCGTGCTGACGACCGGGGCACCGCCGGACCGTCCCGCCGCCGCGTCCGCGGAGGCTCTCGGCGCCCGCGTCGTCGTCGTGCCCGGCGGCGACCCGCGGGCCCACCCCGCCGCCGTGGAGGCCCTGCACGCGGCGGGCGCCGGGCACGTCGTGGCTCTCGGCCCGGCGTTCGGGCCGCCCGAGGTGCTCCAGCACCGCGTCGCGGTCGCCCGCACCGGGGTGCAGGTGCCCGGCGGCGGGCAGCTGCCCCTGGCGGACCGCCGCCTGGTCGCCCTCTACGGCCACCCGGGGGCCCCCAGCCTCGGCGTGCTGGGCGAGCAGTCGATGGAGGCGACCCTCGACCGCGCCCGCGAGAACGCCGCCCGCTACGAGGGGCTGGACGGCCTGCCGCCCGTGCCGGCGCTGGAGGTCATCACGACGATCGCCTCCGGCGAACCGGGCGCGGACGGCGACCACTCCCTCGAGACCGACCCCGCCGAGCTGGAGCCGTGGGTGGACGCGGCGGAGGCGGCGGGCATCGCGGTGCTCCTGGACCTGCAGCCGGGACGGGCCGACTTCCTCACCCAGGCGCAGCGCTACGAGTCGCTGCTGCGGCGCCCGCACGTGGGGCTCGCCCTCGACCCCGAGTGGCGGCTCGCCCCCGGGCAGGTGCACCTGGAGCAGATCGGGTCCGTGAGCGCCGAGGAGGTCAACCGCGTCGGGGACTGGCTGGCGGACCTGGTCCGCCGCCACGACCTGCCGCAGAAGGTCCTGCTGCTGCACCAGTTCCGCACCTCGATGGTGCGCGACCGGCCGCTGGTGGACACCGGCCGCGACGAGCTCGTCGTCCTCGTCCACGCCGACGGCCACGGCACGCCCGAGCTGAAGCGGGCCACCTACGAGAACCTCACCGCCGGCGCGTCGCCGGACCTGCGGTGGGGGTGGAAGAACTTCCTCGACGAGGACCGCCCCACGTTCACCCCCGAGCAGACGGTGGCCGTCGACCCGTCACCGGTGTTCGTCTCCTACCAGTGAGGCGGACCGCCACGACGCGGACACCACCTCCACCACGTCCGCCGCCGGCAGCGGGCGGGAGAACAGGTACCCCTGCGCCGCGTCGCAGCCCAGCGAGCGCAGCCACGCCAGCTGCTCCGGCTCCTCCACGCCCTCGGCCACCACGCGCAGCCCGAACGTGTGCGCGGCGTGCACGACGAGGGCCACCAGGTCCCGGCAGCCCGGGTCGTCGGAGGCCGTGAAGCTGCGGTCCACCTTCAGCGTGTCCGCGGGGGTCGTGGACAGCTGGCCGATCGACGTCCACCCGGTGCCGAAGTCGTCGATCGACACCTCCACGCCCCGCGCGCGCAGCGCCCGCAGGTGCTCCAGGGCCAGCGGGCCGTCCACGAGCACCGTCTCGGTGATCTCCAGGACGAGCGCGGACGGCGGCAGGCCCGACACGGCCAGCGCGGCGTCGACGTCGTCGAGCAGCCGCGGGTCCACCAGGTGGCGGCCGGAGACGTTGACCGCCACCGTCGGCTCGGCCCCGCCCCAGGAGGCGGGCCGGTCGGCGCGCCAGCGCGCCAGCTGCGCCGTCGCCTCCCGCAGCACCCACCGGCCCAGGTCGCACACCAGCGACGACGCCTCCGCGGCGGCCACGAACACGTCCGGGGGGACGCGCCCGACACCGGGGCGGTCCCAGCGCGCGAGCGCCTCGTACCCCAGCAGCCGCCCGTCGGCGACGGCGACGACCGGCTGGTAGTGCAGGGACAGCTCACCGCGCGCCAGGCCCGCGCGCAGCGCGTCCTCCAGGTCGCTGCGGGCGGCCAGCTCCGCCCGCAGGTCGTCGTCGAAGACCTCCACGCGGCCGCGGCCGCGGGCCTTGGCCCGGTACACGGCGGTGTCGGCCTCGGCGAGCAGGGCGTCGCCGGCGTCGTCGCCGGCGGCGCCGTCGCGGCTGACGGCCACGCCGACGGACGCGCCGACCCTCGCGGTGCCGGTGCCGGATCCGGCCGGCAGGGGCACGGGGCGGCTGACCGCGGCGATGACGCGGTGGCCGAGCTCCACGAGCCCGCCGACGTCCCCGACGTCCTCGGCGACGACGACGAACTCGTCGCCGCCGAGCCGGCCCACCACGTCGCCGCAGCGCACCACCTCGCGCAGGCGGGCGGCCACCGCGCGCAGCACCTCGTCGCCGGCGGCGTGCCCGGCGGTGTCGTTGACGGCCTTGAACCCGTCGAGGTCGATGAACAGCAGGCCGGCCGGGGTGCCGCGGCGCGCCGAGCGGTGCAGCGCCGCCTGCAGCAGCCGGACCGTCGCCGCCCGGTTGGGCAGGCCCGTCAGGGCGTCGTGGGCGGCCTGGTGGGCCAGCTCGCCCTGCAGCTGCTCGCGCTGCTGCACCGCGCGCACGAGCTGCTGCACGGAGGTGTGGACGACCTCCCCGAGCGGGCCGGGGGCCGGTTCGTCCCGCACGGCCCCGGCCAGGTCGCCGCGGGCGAGGGCGTCGGCCTGCTCGCGCACCTGCTGCAGCCCGGCCGCCGCCCCGGCCAGGGTGGCGGCCGCCGTCCGCACCTCGCGCGGGCCGCCGCGCGGGACGTCGACCAGCTGCCCCTCCCCGACCCGGCTCGCCGCGTCGGCCAGCCGCCGCAGCGACCGGGACAGCCAGCGCCCCTGCGCCAGCGCCGCGGCCAGCGCCCCCGCCAGGACGAGCAGGCACAGCACGACGGTCGTGCTCACGCGCCGGGCGGCGGCGGTGCGCTCGGCCTCGATGGCGGCCTCGGCGGTGTCGACGGCCTCGCCCAGCAGGGCGGACAGGTCGCGGTCGCGCGCGCTGCTGGCGCTGCGCAGGCGCAGCAGCTCCGGGCCGCTCAGCGAGCCCGGCACGAGCGACTCCCGGTGCAGCGCCTCGGCCAGCTGCCGCGCCTGCGGGCTGCTCGTGGCCTCCGACCAGGCCACGCGCTGCTCCGCCCCCGACAGGGGCGGCACCCCGGAGATCATCGTCTCGTAGGCGCCGATGGCGTACTCGGCGCGGCGACGCACCTGCACCTGCTCGTCGCCGGAGAGCACGCGCGCCGTGAACGTCGTCGGCAGGGCGCGGCTGGCGTGCTGGGTGAGGCCGGCGACGACGACGACGTCGCTGACGGCCAGGGCGCTGTCCTCGCTCAGGCCCGCCGCGGTCGTGCGGGCCAGCAGCCGGTCCTCGACCTCCGACAGCCACTCCGACAGCTCCAGGTAGCGGTCGGCCAGGGCCGCCGTGCTGGCGGTGCCCTGGTCGGCCGCCGAGCGGGCGGTCGCCAGCTTCACCTGCGTCAGCCGGGCGGTGACGGAGGCGGCCGAGGTGGTGGGCACGGCGGCCAGGACGCGGTCGGTCGCCTCCCGCGTCGAGCGCACCTCCTTCTCGGCCTGCCGGTTCAGCGGCCCGCGCTCCTCCCCGAACGCGCCGATGTCGAAGGAGGACGGGTCCCGGGTGGCGCTGCGCGTCAGCGTCGGCAGCAGCTCGCCGTCCACGGCGCGGCGCAGCTCGTCCAGCTCGGCGCCGGCGCGCATGAGCGCGACGGCCTCACCGGTCGCGCGCAGCTCACCGACCCGGTCGGCGACGGTGGTGGTGGCGACGGCGCTGGTCGCGAGCAGGGGCACGACGACGAGGGCGGCCAGGTGCTGCCACACCGGGCGGCCCCCCAGGCGCCTCCACGCGCTCCTCGTCGTCACCGTGCGTGCATCGACGCACAGGTGCAGGAGGTTGAGCGTCCGCGGGAGTGATCCCGAGACGCTGCCGTCAGCGCTCGGCGGCCACCTCGCGGGTCGCGCGGCGCAGGGCGGGGGCGGGGGCCCAGGCGGCGGGCGCGGCGGCGACGGGCTCGGGGGCCGGGGCGGGCTCGGGCGCCGGAGCGGCGCCGCGCGGCGGGGCGACGACGCCCGCGGGGAGCCGGAACACCTGCACGACCCACAGGCGCCCGTCGCCGCCGCGGACGGCGCCGACGCCGAGCTGGGTGACGTCCTCGCGCAGCAGGTTGGCGCGGTGGCCGGGCGAGGCGTGGAAGGCGGCGTCGAGCTGCTCGGCGTCCGCGCCCACGCCCACGTTCTCGGCGACCAGCGACCAGCCGGTCAGCTGCCGGCCGAGGTCGGGGTTGTGCTCCAGCCGCCCGGCGGCGGCCATCCGGAACGCCCAGTCGGTCGCCACGCGGTCGGTCTCCGGCGACTGCCCCAGCGGCGCCAGGCCCTCGGCGGCGCGGGCGTCGTTGACGAGGTCGATCGTGCGGGCGGCGGCCGCGCCGTCACCGGTCAGCGCCGTCGCCGACGCCGCGGCGGGCCGCGCGTCGACCGCCGTGCCCGCGCTGAGCGCTCCCGCGGCGACGAGCGCGGCGACCGCGAGCGCGCGGCGGGTGCGGGTGGGACGGGCGGCGGGGCGGGCGGGGCTCATCGGGGCGGTCCTCGGGTCCGGGGGCGCTGACCCCCTGTCCCTCGGCCGGTGCCGGAGCCGCCTGTAGCCCGTCCGGGTGAACGGCCGCGTGAACCAGTCCTGCGCTCATCGCGCGGCACGCCGGTGCGGGAGGTCCCCGTACCGGCGTGTCGCGCGATGAGCGCAGGACTGGTTCACACCTGGCGGCTCACCCCGCCCGCGGGGCCGGGACCGCCGTCCCCAGGCACTCCGCCAGCGCGGCCAGCGTCCGGGCGACGCCCTGGGTGCCGCCGCCCTCGTGCCCGTTGTACGGGTAGACCTCGATCTGCTTGGGCCCGGCGTAGTGGTGGTGCGCGGCGAACACGGTGGACGGCGGGCAGGTCGCGTCCATCAACCCCGTGGTGAACCAGGCGGGCGCGCCGGCGCGCGCGGCGAAGTTCACGCCGTCGAAGTGCGACAGGGTGCGGAACACCTGCTCGACGCGCTCGCGGTCGCCGGACAGGTACCGGGCGATCTCGGCGTACGGCTGGGCGTCGGTGATCTCGCTGGCGCGGCGGTAGTGGCACAGGAACGGCACGTCGGCGACGACGCCGGCCAGGTCGTCGGCCAGACCGGCGACGGCCAGCGCGAGGCCGCCGCCCTGGCTGCCGCCGATGACGGCCACGCGCGCCGGGTCCACGAGCGGGTGGGTGCGCACGGCGTCGACGGCGCGCACGGCGTCGGTGACGAGGCGCCGCAGGTAGTGCTTCTCCGGCGCCTCGACCCCGCGGGTGAGGAAACCGGGGGTGGAGGGTCCGGTGCCGTCGACGTCCAGGTCGGGGGTGACGGCGCGGTGCTGCCCGCCGCCACCCTGCCCGCGGCTGTCCATCACCAGGTGCACGTACCCGGCCGCGGAGGGGACCAGGTTGATCCACGGTTCGCCGCGGCCGCCGCCGTAGCCGATGTACTGCACGACGGCGGGGGTGGGTTCCCGCGTGCCGCGGGGCACGAGCAGCCAGCCGGCGATCGGCTGGCCCGCGAACCCGGGGAACCGGACGTCGTGGACGTCGACGGTGCGCAGGCCCGTCTCGACGCGCTCGCCGGTCAGCTCCGCGGGCCGGGTGCGGGCGTCGGCGAGGGTGGAGCGCCAGAACTCGTCGAAGCCGTCCGGTTCCTCCCGCGGCGGGGCGTACTCCCGCAGCCGGTCCAGCGGCATGTCCACGAACGCCATCAGCGCACCTCTCCGTCTCGCAGCAGGGGTTCGGACCTCACGACGACGACGTCCGCCGGCGCGAGCGCGAGGGTAGCGCCGGCCCGCACGGCGCGGCCGTCCAGCAGGGACAGCCCGTCGCGGTCGGCGACGACCTCCACGGAGCCGCTGCCGTGGTTCAGCAGGAACAGGTAGCGGGCGTCGTGGCGGTGCCGTTCGACGGCTTCCAGTCCGGGGACCCCGCCGTAGGGGCAGGTCACGCCCGCCTCGCGCAGCACCTGCGCGACGACCCAGCTGCAGCCGTCGGCGTCGAGGTCGGTGGCGACGTACCAGGCGGACCCCTCGCCGACGGCGTTCCGCGTCAGCGCCGGCGTGCCGGCGTAGAAGTCGGAGGTGTAGGTGCCGACGACCTCCGCTCCGCGCGCCTGCAGCACCTCGAACACCAGCGAGGAGTCCAGGGGCTCGCGGCCGTCGACGGCGACCCCGTTGCGCTCCTCGGCCGGCAGCGCGTCGGTCTCCAGCACCCGTACGCCGAGCAGGTCCGCGAGGAACCCCGGCACGTCGGCCAGGGGCGCGTTGTCGTCCTCGTCGTTGCGCCCGGACAGGTACCCGGTGAGCAGCCGGCCACCGCGGCGGACGAACCCCTCCAGCCGCGCGGGCAGATCGCCCTCGACGACGTGCAGCAGCGGGGCGACGACGACGTCGTAGCCCGTCAGGTCGGTGTCCACGGGCACGACGTCGACGCCCGCACCGGCGGCCTGCAGCGCGGCGTACCAGCGGCGCACCACGTCGACGTACTTCACCAGCCGCGAGGGGCCGTCGGACATCTCCACGGCCCACCAGCTGTCCCAGTCGAACAGCAGCGCGACGCGGTGGTCGGCGCGGGCGCCGGTGATCTCCCCGCGCAGGGCCTCGAGCTCGGCGCCGAGGGCGGCGACCTCGCGGAAGACGCGGGTGTCGTCGCGGCCGGAGTGGTCCAGGACCGCGCCGTGGTACTTCTCCGACGCGCCGCGGTTCTGCCGCCACTGGAAGAACAGGACGGCGTCGGCGCCGTGGGCGACGGCCTGCCAGCTCCACAGCCGCATCACGCCGGGCCGCTTGACGGGGTTGACGCCGCGGGAGGCGGTGACGCTGGGGGTCTGCTCCATGACCCAGAACGGGTCGCCGCCCTTGAGGCCCCTCATCAGGTCGTGGGCCAGGGCGACGCGGTCCTGCGAGCGGGCGTCGGGCGGGTAGTTGTCCCAGGAGGCGAAGTCCAGGTGCGGCGCCCAGCGGTGGTAGTCCAGCGGGCGGAACAGGCCCATCATGTTCGTGGTGACGGGCTTGCCGCTGCTGTGCCGCTCGACGGCCTCCTTCTCGGCGAGGTAGGAGGCGATCATGCTGTCGGTCGTGAAGCGGCGGTAGTCGAGGGTGATGCCCTGGAAGGCCGTGTGGTCGGGACCGTTCCAGTGCTCGCTGATCGCGCTGGGCGGCACCACCTCCTCGAAGTCGGTGAAGGTGTGCGACCAGAACGTCGCGTTCCACGCCTCGTTGAGCCGCTCCAGCGTGCCGTACCGCTCGCGCAGCCAGACGCGGAACGCGGCGGCGCAGTGCTCGCAGTAGCAGGCGCCGCCCTCGCCGCCGTACTCGTTGCCGACGTGCCAGGCGACGACGTTGTCCCAGTCGCCGTAGCGCTGGGCGATCCGCTCCGCCAGCGCGACGGCGTACCGCCGGAAGGACGGGGAGTTCGGGCAGTGGTTGTGCCGCTGCCCGTACAGGTGGCGCCGGCCGTGGAAGTCGACGCGGGTGACGTCCGGGTGGGCGCGCGCCAGCCACGGCGGCTGCGCGCCGGTCGCGGTGGCCAGGACGACGTCCTTGCCGGCGTCGCGCAGCATCCCCATGATCCGGTCGAAGCGCTCGAAGTCGTACCGGTCCGGTGCCGGCTGCAGCAGCGCCCAGTCGAAGACGCCGACGGTGAGGGTGTCGACGCCGGCCCGGTCGAACAGGGCCAGGTCCTGCGCCCACACCTCCT
Source organism: Kineococcus haloalkalitolerans (assembly GCF_050871905.1). NCBI lineage: Bacteria > Bacillati > Actinomycetota > Actinomycetes > Kineosporiales > Kineosporiaceae > Kineococcus > Kineococcus haloalkalitolerans. Next base: position 97,705 of record NZ_JBJLSH010000003.1, on the reverse strand, counting down.
CCGGCCACTGCTCCGGGTTGTAGTCGCCGCCGTAGCGGATCTTCGGTGCAGGGCGGGTCACGGTGGGTCAGGCTCCAGCGGGGACGACGGGTTCGGTGTTCTCGGTGTGCTCGGCGCGGACGGCCCGGCGGGCGGGCCCGGCGGCGACGGCGACGACCTGAGCGGCGACGGCCAGCAGGCCGACCGCGGCCCAGGAGCCGACGGTGACGCTGACGGTGACCAGGACGGCGCCGACGGCCAGCAGGACGAGGGTCAGGCCGGGGAAGCGGACGGCGACGTGGACGGCGAGGCGGGCCGCGTCGCGGGTGCGGAAGCTGAAGGCGGTGACCAGCACGAGCATCACCGCCGCCCACAGGACGACACCCGCGGCGACGACGAGCCCGAGCGGGCCGGTGCCGCCGGTGGGGTCCAGCGCCCGCCCGGCCAGCAGGGCGGTGACGACGGCGACGGCCGGCACCCAGAAGGCGAGGACGTCGCGGGCGTCGGACCACCAGCGGCGGCGGAACTCCCTCCCGACCGCCGGGTCGTCCCCGGCGGTCAGGAGGGTGCCGCAGTGCAGCGCGGCGGCCAGCGCCGGCCCGACGGGCACGGCGGCCAGCGCGTACAGGGGCGCGTTGGAGACGTCCGGCACCAGGGCGGCGGCCACCAGCCCCGACGGCACCAGGGCGGCGGTCGTCCAGAGCTGCAGGACGACCGTGGCCCAGACCCGCTCGCAGGCGCGGAACAGCCACCCGGAACCGAACTGCCGGCGCGCACCCCCGTCCACGTCAGGCGTCCTGCGCGGCCTGGTTCACCAGGTCCAGGTAGCGGCTCATGCCGCGACCCTCGAGCTCCTGCACGAAGGCGTCGTACTGCGCCACGTCGCGCTGGCCGAGCGCGAACTGCAGCTCGCCCTGGGCGACGTAGTCCTTCAGCGGCGTGGCCAGCAGGGTGACCTGCTCGCGCTCGGTGGCGCTGTAGGGGTGCGGCGGCAGCGGCTCGACCTGTTCCTTGGACGCCATGGCCTCCTGCCAGGTGATCTCCTCCGGGCTCATCATCGACCGGATGAGGTCGGTCGTACCGCCGTAGGAGAAGTTGCCGCCCATGAAGCCGAACTCGGTCTGCAGGTCCTTCGTGCCGCCCGGGTTGAGGTCCAGGTAGCTGACCTCCGGCATCAGCACGCGGCGGCCGTCGGGCTCCTCGGTGTAGGTGGTGCCCTCGACGCCCCACTTGGCGAACTCGCGGCCCTCGTCGCTGTACCAGAGCCAGTCGACGAACTGCATGAGCGCCTGGAAGTCGTCGCGCTCGGCAGCCGCCGCGGAGATCATGATGCCGTTCTCCAGGCGGGTGCCGCCGACGACGTTCCCCGCCGGGCCGGCCGGCAGGACGATCTTGCGGATGTCGTAGTTGCCGGCGCCGAGGCTGGAGTCCATCGCCAGGCGGTGCTTCGGCGGGTCCTGGGAGTTGCCGCTGATGGCGAACGACTGGCCGGTGTACAGCTTCTGGGTGGCCTGGTCGTCGGTCTGGGTGAAGCTCTCCGGGTCCATGAGCCCCTCGGCCACCAGGCCGTTGAGGTAGGCGACGAAGTCCTCGTGCGCGGGGGTGGCGGCCGCGAACCGGAAGGTGTCGCCGTCGTGGACCAGGCCCTCGCCGTAGCCCCACCCGGACACGGTGCCGTAGCCGGTGCTGACCTGGTTGAGGAAGTTCAGACCCTCGTAGCGGTCGGAGAAGGGGATCACGTCCGGGTAGGCCGCCTTGAGGCCCCGCAGCGCGTCGGCGAACTCGTCCCACGTGGTGGGCTCGGGGATGCCGTTCTCCTCCAGCAGGTCGGTGCGCATGAGGATCGTGTAGTCGGGCCACAGGTTCTCGTGGAAGCCGGGCAGGACGTAGTACTTGCCGTCCTCCTGCAGGAGCGTCTCCAGCTCCGGTTCCATCTGCCAGTCCTGGACCTTCTGCCGGTAGTGCGGCATGAGGTCGGTGTAGTCGCTGACGGCGAGGACGACGCCGGAGGCGACGAACGGCGCCTCCTGGCCGGGGTAGGTCTTGGGGATGATGACCGGGGCGTCACCGGCGCTGACGACGAGGCTGCGCTTCTGCTCGTAGTCGCTCATCGGGACGATGGTGGCCTCCAGCGAGACGTTGGTCGTCTCGGCCAGCGCCGACCAGAACAGCCAGTCGGGGTTGTACGGGTAGTTCGGGTGGTCGCTGAACAGGGTGGTGAAGGTCAGCGGCTCGGTCGCGCGGAACGTCTGGCCGACGTCGTAGCCGTCCATCGCGCCCCTGGTCTTGTCGCTGACGTCCTCACCGGCGTCGCCGCCGCCGCAGGCGGCCAGCGCGCCGACGCTGCCGGCGGCGGCCAGGCCCAGCAGGGTCTGGCGGCGGGTGGGGCGCAGGCCGGGGAGGGTGGTGTTCTCGGTGCTCACGGGGGTCCTCCGGTTCGTCGTCGAACGGGTGCTGGTGCCGGGTGCGGGGATCACTGCTTGACGGAGCCGAGCATCACGCCCGACACGAAGTACTTCTGGATGAAGGGGTAGACCATGACGATCGGCAGGACCGTCAGGACCATGGTCACCGACTGGATGTTCGCGGCGACCTGCCCGGCGCTCTCGGTGCTGGCTTCCATGGAGGTCGCCGTCGTGACGCCGGCGATCATGTTCCGCAGGTAGATGGTCACGGGGAACATGTCCGCGCGGTCCAGGTACAGGAACGCCTGGAACCAGGCGTTCCAGTGGGTCACGGCGTAGAAGAGCGTCATGGTGGCCAGGACGGCCTTGCTCAGCGGCAGGACGATGCGCAGCAGGATGCCGTAGGTGTTCAGGCCGTCCATGGCGGCGGCCTCCTCCAGCTCCTCGGGCATGGCCTCGAAGAACGTCTTCATGACCAGCAGGTTGAAGACGCTGACCGCGTTGGGCAGCACGATCGCCCACAGGGTGTTGTTCAGCCCCAGCGAGGTGACGAGCACGTAGTTGGGGATGAGGCCGCCGTTGAAGAACATCGTGAAGACGGCGAACGTGATGAAGAACGTGCGGCCCTTGAGGTGCTTGCGGCTGACGGCGTAGGCGAAGCACGTCGTCAGGAACATGGAGATGGCGGTGCCGACGACGGTGTAGAGCACCGTGTTGGCGTACCCCCGCCAGAAGGCGCGGTCGCCCATCACCACCTCGTACGTGTCGAGGTTGAAGCCGCGCGGGACGACGTTGACCCGTCCCGCGTTGATCGCCGTCTCGTCCGACAGGGACTGGGCGAGGATGTTGAGGAACGGGTACATCGTCACCACGACCACGAGGGACAGGACGACGACGTTGAGGACCCGGAAGGCGCGATAGCCGCGGGAGTCCTTGATGGTGGACGCCGGGGCCGCGCGGACGTCGCTGAGGTCGACCGTCGGCGCGCTCACCACAGGCTCGATCCGACGATGCGGCGCGACAGGGCGTTCGCCGACAGGACGAGGAACAGGCCGATCAGCGACTCGAACAGGCCGATGGCCGTGGCGTAGCTGAAGCTGTTCGACTCCAGCCCGACCCGGTACAGGTAGGTGCTGATGACGTCCGCCGTGGGGTAGGTGAGGGGGTTGTAGAGGAGGAGGACCTTCTCGAACCCGATGGACAGGAACGTGCCGATGTTCAGGACGAGCAGCACGATGATCGTGGGTGCGAGGCCCGGCAGGGTGATGTGCCAGGTCTGCTTCCAGCGGTTGGCGCCGTCGATGCGCGCGGCCTCGTACAGCGACTCGTCGATGGTCGTCAGGGCGGCGAGGTAGAGGATCGCGCCCCAGCCCATCGTCTGCCACACGTCGGAGGCGACGTAGATGGTGCGGAACCAGTCCGGGTCCTGGATGAAGGGGATCGGGCCGGCGTCGAAGAGGCCGATGACCTGGTTGGCGGTGCCGCGCAGGGAGACGAACTGCAGCACCATGCCGGCGATGATGACGATCGACATGAAGTGCGGCAGGTAGGACGCCGTCTGGACGAACTTCTTGAACTTCTTGCTGCGCAGCTCGTTGAGCAGCAGCGCGAAGACGATCGGCAGCGGGAAGCCGATGAGGAGCGTCAGGGTGCCGAGGACCAGCGTGTTCTGGAAGACGTTCCAGAAGGTCGGGTCGTTGATGAAGAGCTGGACGTAGTCCAGCCCGACCCACTCCTCGCCGAAGACGCTGCCGCCGGGCACGAACCGCCGGAAGGCGATGACGTTGCCGAGCATGGGCAGGTACTTGAAGACCACGAACCACGCCACGGGCAGCAGCAGCAGCGAGTACAGCCGCCAGTCCCGGGCGATGGCGCGCCGCCACGTGGGGCGCGGGGCTCCGGAGCCCTTCGGGGGTACGCCCACCGCGGGGACGGGCGCCTGGCCGGGTGGCTGGCCGGTCGGGGCGTGCACCGCCAACGTCCTCACCTCCCTGTGAGTCGCTCGAAAGTTTCGGTGTCGGCATCGACACTTTCTAGGCGGGGACTCTAGGCACCCCGCCACGGACACGTCAAGACACTGTCCAGAGCGCTGGACAGTGGTTGAGCGTCCGCACACCCGGTGCTGGACGGGCACGCCCGCAGGGCGCGGACGCGCGACAGCGGGCCACCCGTGCTCCCGGGTGGCCCGCTGCGAGCTGTCAGAGGCGGGCTGTCAGTAGATGCGGCGGCCCTGCGCGTCGGGCACGCCGCTGGCGCGCCGGAAGTAGGTCGTGATGCGGTCGCACCACTCCTGGGCCGAGCGCACCTGCTCGGCCAGCCGCGCGCGCACCTCCTGCGCCGTCCGCTCGTCCACGCGGCCGGCGACCTCCTCCCAGCGCGCCGCCCGGCGGCGCACGTCCTCCACGCCCGCGAAGTGCGTGTCGTAGACGCGCTGCACCAGCGTCTCCCCCGTGGACAGGCGGTGCCCGTAGCCGACGTGGTGGAAGAACAGCAGCAGCTCCTCCGGGCACGTCGCGAGGTCCTCGTAGCGGGCCGCCCACACCGGCGGGTACTGCCCCGCGTACCCCGTGCCCGTGGCCACCGTGCGGTCCACGCCCACGCCGTCGCGGTCGGCGAAGTGGTAGGTGCCCCACGCGGAGTACTCGTAGCCCTCCACGTCCGGGCCGTAGTGGTGGTGCGGGCTGACCATCCAGCCCACCCCCAGCGGCGCCGTGTAGTCCTCGTACGTGCGCCAGGAGCCGGCCACGACGTCGTGCACGCCCGCCAGCAGCTCCTCGTCGTCGCCGAAGGTGGCGCGCGACCACTCCAGGAGCAGGGCGTCGGGGTCCAGCCGCGGGTCCCACGCCAGCCGGCCGAACGCGTACAGGTTCGCCTGCGCCAGCGGGTGGCCCGTCCAGCACCAGGAGTCGCCCACGTTCGAGACCGCCACCACGCCGCCGCGCGCGCGGTCGGCGACGGTGCGCGGCTCGCTCGTGCCCTCGCCGAAGTCGAAGCGCAGGACCTCCGACCACTGCGGCGCCAGGTAGCACACGTGCCGCTGCTGGCCCGTGTACTCCTGCGTGGCCTGGAACTCCACGGCCGTCGTCGTGCGCTGCAGCGCCCCCAGCAGCGGGGACACCGGCTCGCGCACCTGGAAGTCCATCGGCCCGTTCTTCACCTGCAGCACGACGTTGTCGTCGAAGCGGCCGTCCAGCGGGACGAAGTGGTCGTGCGCGGCGCGGGCGCGGTCGGTGCTGCGGTCGCGCCAGTCCTGGCGGTGGTCGTAGACGAAGCAGCGCCACAGCACCGTGCCGCCGTGCGGGGCCAGCGCGCGGGCCAGCACGTTCGCGCCGTCGGCGTGGTCGCGGCCGTACGAGTGCGGACCGGGGCGGCCCTCGGAGTCGGCCTTGACGAGGAACCCGCCCAGGTCGGGCACCGCCCGGTACAGGCGGTCGGCGGTCTCGCGCCAGAACGCCGCGACGCGCTCGTCCAGCGGGTCGGCGACGTCCAGGCCGCCGAGCGAGATCGGGGAGCTGAAGTCGACGCTGAGCCACACCCGCACGCCGTGCGCGCGCGCCAGGTCCGCCACGCGCACCACGTCGGGCAGGTGCTCGTCGACCAGCCCGCGCTCGGCGTCGTGCACGTTGACGTTGTTCAGGGCCCAGGCGTTCAGGCCGACGGAGGCCATCAGCCGCAGGAACCCCCGCACGCGCGTGAGGTCCTGCACCACGCGCCCGTCGCGGAACAGGATCGAGTCGCCCGCGTAGCCGCGCTCGACGCTGCCCATCGGCCCGTCGGCGGTCATGTTGTCCCACGAGTCGAGCATCCGCAGGTCCACCGCCGGGTCCTCCACGGTGCCGTCCAGGACGTCCGGCACGACGATCGCGCGGTAGAACCCGTGCAGCAGGCCGGCGCCGTCCGGGGCGCGCACCACCCGGTCCGCGCCGTCGTGGTGGACGGCGAAACCCCCGGGCCGCAGACCGTCCGGGGCTCCCCGCGTGGTGAACAGCCAGCGGGGCGCGCCGGCGGCGGGCTCGCCCAGGCCGAGCTCGGCGCGCAGGGAGGCCACCTCCTCCAGCACCGTCGCGCCGGCCGGCCCGCCGCCGTCGACCTCGACGCGGGCGGCGGCCAGGTGCCGCCCGCGCGCGGCGGGCAGCCAGCAGGGGTGGGTGTCGGGGAACCAGGGCTGCGGGGTCGGCACGGGGTGACCTCCCGGTCGGGGTGGGTGGGCGTTCGGGGCGCGCGGGGCGTTCGGGGCGCGCGGGGGTTCGAGCGCGCCCGCGCGGGCGCGTCAGGGACGCGCGGGGGCGCTGGTGCTGCCGCGCACGACCAGGTGCACGGCCAGGTCCATGCGCAGGACGGGCGGCTGCTCGCCCTCGGCCAGGGCGAGCACGAGCTTGGTGGCGGCGTCGGCCATCTCCAGCAGCGGCTGGTGCACGGTCGTCAGGCCCGGGATGATCCAGTCGGCCACCGGCAGGTCGTCGTAGCCGACGACCGAGAGGTCGTGCGGCACCGACAGGCCCAGCTCGTGCGCGGCCCGGTACACGCCGATCGCCTGCAGGTCGTTGCCGGCGAACACGGCGCTCGGGCGGTCCGGGCGCGACAGCAGCTCCCGGCCGTGGGCGTGACCGCTCTCGACGGAGAAGTCGCCCCAGCGCACGAGGTCGGCGCCCAGCCCCGCGTGGGCCAGGGCGTCGCGGTGCCCGGCGACGCGCGCGCGGCTGGGCACGGTGTCCCGCGGGCCGCCGACCACGGCGATCCGCCGGTGACCCAGCTCCACGAGGTGCCGGGTGGCCATCAGGCCGCCGTCGAAGTTCGCCGACCCGATCGAGGGGGCACCCCCCTCGTCGTCGCCCGCGGGGTCCACGACGACGTAGGGGATGCCGCGCGCCTCCAGCTGCGTGCGCTGGTCGGGGTCCAGGTCGGAGAACACCATGATGACGCCGGTGGGCCGGCGGGCCAGGACGCTGTCCAGCCACTCCTGGCGCGGGGTGCGCCCGACGCTGCACTCGGACAGGACCACCTCGACGCCCTGCGCCGAGGCGGCCCCCTCCACCCCCCGCACCACCTGCAGCGCCCACGGGTTGCCCAGGGAGTTGAACACCAGGTCCAGCAGCCGCGGCCCGGAGCGGGCCCCCGTGCGCCGGCGCTGGTAGCCGTGCTCGGAGATCAGCTGCTCGATCCGGGCCCGCGTGCCGGGCGAGACGTCCTTGCGGCCGTTGAGGACCTTGCTGACGGTGGGCACCGACACCCCCGCGGCCTCGGCGAGCTGGGCGATCGTCATGCGCGGCACGGCGACCACCTCCTCCCGCGCGACGCGCTGGCCGAGGTGGCCAGCGGTCACGACACCTCCACGGGAGTGTCCATCACCCGCTCGTGCCCGACGACGCGGGCGGCCCCGACGAGGGTGAAGGAGGCGGTCAGCGGGGTGTCGCCGGCCGAGGCGCCCGCGTGGACGTCGATCCGGCCGGGCTCGACGACGCGGCGGTAGCGCGCGTCCACGAGGGCCGTGCGGTCGGCGTGCACGGTGAACGTCACGCGGCGCGACTGCCCGGGCTCGAGGTCGACGCGGGTGAACCCGGTCAGCCAGCGCACCGGGCGCACGACGGTGGCCACGGGGTCGGACAGGTACAGCTGCGGGACGGCGGTGCCGGCGCGCCCGCCGGTGTTCGTCACCGTCAGGGAGACGGTGACCGCCCCGTCCACGGGCACCTCCTCGGCGCCCAGCTGCAGGTCGCCGTAGGAGAACTCCGTGTAGGTCAGGCCGTGGCCGAAGCAGAACGCCGGCTCGCTGCGCAGCGAGCTGACGCCCGCGGCGTCCGTGCCGAGCTTGGGCTGCAGGTAGGTGCCCGGGTGCGGGGCGTCCGGCGCGGGCACCTGCACGGGCAGGCGCCCGGAGGGGGCCACGCGCCCGGACAGGACGCCGGCCAGCGCGGGCCCGCCCTCCTCGCCGGGCATGAACGCCTGCAGGACGGCGCCCGCGGCGTCGGCGGCCGCGCCCAGCGCGTAGGGGCGGCCGGAGACGACGACGAGGACGCTGGGCGTCCCGGCGCGCTGCGCGGCCTCCTGCACCGCGGCCACCAGGTCGGCCTGGACGCCGGGCAGGCGCAGGTCCTCCACGTCGCAGCCCTCGCCGGAGGTGCCGGCGCCGAACAGCCCGGCCTCGTCGCCGACGGCCAGGACGACCAGGTCGGCGCGCGCGGCGGCCTCCTGCGCGGCGGCGAACCCGCTGCGGTCGTCCCCGCGCACGGTGCAGCCGGCGACGTGCTCGACCTCCGCGCCCGGCAGCTCGGCGCGCAGCGCGTCGAGCAGCGTGGGCGCCTCGACGCCCAGGCCGAGCTCGGGGCGCTCCTTGAGCACGTGGTTGGGGAAGGAGTAGCAGCCGAAGAACGTCGAGGCGTCGTGCGCGGCCGGCCCGACGAGGGCGATGCGGCGCACCTCCTGCGCCAGCGGCAGGGTGCCGGACTCGTTGCGCAGCAGCACGACCGAGCGCTCGGCGATGCGGCGGGCGATGTCGCGGCGGTCGGGGGCGTCCAGGTCCGGCACGACCGCGGGCGGCTCGTCCTCGACGTGCGCGTCGAGCAGGCCCAGCTCGCCCTTCTGGCGCAGCACGCGGCGCACCGCGCGGTCGACGAGGGCCTCGTCGACGGCGCCGGAGCGCACCAGCTCGGCCAGCGGCTCGCCGTAGGACTCCGTCTGCGGCAGCTCCACGTCCACGCCGGCGCGCAGCGCGAGCGCCGCGGCCTCGCCCTCGGTGGCGGCCACGCCGTGCGAGCGCTGCAGGAACGGCACGCCCCAGTAGTCGGAGACGACGACGCCCTCGAAGCCCCACTCCCCGCGCAGCAGGTCGGTCAGCAGCCACTCGTCGGCCGCGGAGGGCACGCCGTCCACGTCGGAGTAGGAGTGCATGACGGAGCGGGCGCCGCCGTCGCGCAGGGCGCGCTCGAACGGGGGCAGGACCACGTCGAGCAGCTCGCGCCGGCCCATCGAGACGGGGCCGTGGTTGCGGGCGCCGCGGGAGGCGGAGTACCCGGCGAAGTGCTTGAGGGTGGCGACGACGCCGGCGGACTCCAGCCCGGCGACGTAGGCGGTGGCCAGCTCGGCGACCAGGTGCGGGTCCTCGCCGAGGGTCTCCTCCACGCGGCCCCAGCGGTAGTCGCGCACGACGTCCAGGACGGGCGCCAGGCCCTGGTGCACGCCGAGGGCGGCCATGTCGGCGCCGACGGCGGCGGCCATCTCGCGCACGATCTCGGCGTCGAAGGCGGCGGCCCAGGCCAGCGGCACGGGGTGGATGGTGGCCCGGAAGGCGGTCAGCCCGGCCAGGCACTCCTCGTGGGCGATGGCGGGCACGCCCAGGCGGGTGCGGGTGCGCAGGAAGCGCTGGTGCTCGCGCAGCAGGGCGACGCCCTCGGCGGGCTCGACCGGGCGGGTGCCGAAGGTGCGGGTCAGGTGCCCCAGGCCGTCGCGGGCGATGTTCTCGTAGGTGGCGCCGACGGTGAACTCGTCCTGGCCGGGGGCCACGTTGGCGCCGTCGGCGTCGCGCAGCCAGACGCTGCCGAGCTGGCCGAGCTTCTCCTCCAGCGTCATCGCCGCGAGCAGCTTCTCGATGCGCTCGGACAGCGGGAGGGCGGGGTCCTGCCACTGGTGGTCGTTCAGGGGCGGAGCGGGCAGGGACATCAGCGTCCTCCGGGTCGGCGGTCGGACCCGGCAGGGGGTCGTCGCGGTGACGCGTGCCGGGCGCGGCCCACGCTAGGGGGTCCCGACATTTGCGGTCAACGACCCGAAAGTTTCGCGGCGCGGCGGTCCGCAGCTCGCCCGCCCCCCCCACCGGTCCCCCATCCGGTCCCCCACCCGGTCCCGTCCGCGCTCAGGCGGCGCCGGGGACCACCGCGGCGTCCAGGAGCGCCGCGGCCTCCGCCCGGGCCCAGGCGGCGGCGAACCCCTCCGCGAGGGAGTACTGCGCCGAACCGCACGCGGCCCGGAAACCCCCGGCCAGAAGCGCCCGGTGCACGCGGCGGACGGTCAGCTCGGCCACGGCCGGGGCCACCCGGGTCAGGACCAGGCCGAGCTGGCCGCCGCCGAGGTCGGCGACGAAGTCGTGCTCGCGCACCTCGCGGCGCAGCAGGTCCGCGGCGCGGCGCACGAGGCGCTCGTGGGCGGCCGGGGTCGGCCGCCCGGGGACGCGGTCGCCGTCGCCCAGCGCGAAGACGACGACGCGGGCCGGGTCGCCGTGCGCGCGGTGGTGGGCGTCGGCCTCGGCGAGGAAGTCGAACCAGCCGCGGCGGTTGGCGATGCGGCTGAGGGGTCGTCCCGCGCTGCCCTCCAGCGCCCAGCGGGTCAGCTCAGCGGTCCGGCGCTCGCCCCGCTCCGCACGGAGCAGACCCGTCAGGAGAGCGGCCAGGAGCTCGACCAGCGGCCGGTGCTGCTCCAGCTCCGCACCGCGCGCGGACGGGTCCAGGCCGCAGACGGTGCCGAACAGGCCGCCGTCGACGTCCTGCAGCGGGACGCCGACGTAGGCGCCGATCGGGAAGGCGCGCGTCACGGGCGCGTCCGCGTAGCCGGGGACGGCCGCGACGTCGGGAGCCACCCGCGGCGCGCCCTCGACCATGCGGCGGCACAGCGAGTCCTCCCACGGGTGCGAGCCGCCCGGAGCGGTGCCGTAGGCGGTGTCGCGCACCTGCAGGTAGACCTGCCGCTCACCGTCGAAGCGGGTGATCGCCCAGTAGCCCAGGGGCACGGTGCGCTGCAGGTGGTCGAGCACCTGGGCGCACGCCCGCTCGAACGTCAGCGGCGCGGCGGGGAGGGAGTGGTGCGGCACGGGGGCTCCTGGTGGACGGTTCGTCGCCTCGGTCCGGCGTCACGACCTGCGACCGGGCCGCCGTCCAGTGTGCGCCGCCGCGGGCCACCTGGTTGAGCGTCGTACGTCTTCCGCGGAGAGGATCACCGGCCCGGCGCACGGTGTCCGCCGGTCGTTCAACGGCGCGTCACCGGGTCCCCCCAGCATCGGCGTCCCCGACCACCCGACCGGAGGACACCCGACATGGTCAACCGCTGGACCCCCCGCGCGCTGGGCGCCCTCGTGGGCGCCCTCGTCCTGCCCCTGACCGCCGCTCCGGCCCTGGCCGCGACCGCGCCGGCGGATCCGCCGGCCGCGGTCGGCGCCCCGGCCGCCGCGGTGGCGCTGCCGCAGGCGCACGCCCACAACGACTACGAGCACGAGCGGCCGCTGCTGGACGCCCTCGACCACGGGTTCACCAGCGTCGAGGCCGACGTGTGGCTCGTCGACGGGGAGCTGCTCGTGGCGCACGACGCCGTCGACCTGGACCGCAGCCGCACGCTGCAGTCGCTGTACCTGGACCCGCTGGCCGAGCGGGTGGCCGCGAACGGCGGGAGCGTCCACCCCGGCCACGACGAGCCGCTGCAGCTGCTGGTCGACGTCAAGACGCTCGCGGTCCCGACGTACCTGCGCCTGCACGAGGTGCTGTCCGGCTACCCGCAGCTGCTCACGGAGTTCCGCGTCGGCGAGGACGGCTACGACGCGCGTCCCGGTGCCGTGACGGCCGTCGTCTCCGGCAACCGGCCCGTCGACCTGATGGCCCGCCAGCCCGTGCGGTGGGCCGGCTACGACGGCCGCTCCGGCGACCTGGGCAGCGGCGCCGACCCGGACTTCATGCCCCTGCTGAGCGAGAACTGGACGAACCTCTTCACGTGGACCGGGGAGGGCGAGATGCCCGCCGCCGAGCGCGCCCGGCTGCAGCAGCTCACCGCCACCGCCCACGCGGACGGCCGCGCCGTGCGGTTCTGGGCGACGCCCGACGAGCCCGGCCCCGCGCGCGAGGCGGTGTGGACCGAGCTGCTGGCCGCGGGCGTGGACCACGTCAACACGGACGACCTGGCGGGGCTGCGGGACTTCCTGCTGACCCGGGGCTGACCCCCGGCAGCTGAGCCCGCGGCTGGACCGCGCGCGTCCCGGTCCGCGACGGGCCGGGACGGGCGCCTCAGCGCAGGTGGCCGGTGGTGGACACGCGCAGGTGCCCGGTGGTGCTCGTCGTGGTCTTGGTGACGACCTTGACGGTCGTCTTGGTGCTGGTGGCCGCGGAGGCGGCGGGGGCGAGGGCGGCGGCGCCCGTGAGCAGGGCCCCGCTGACGATGAGGGCGGTGAGGGCGCGGGGCGTGGACACGAGGGACTCCTCCGGCGTTCCGGTCGCTGTCTGCGACGCTGGGTGACTGACAACCCGAGCATCGGCGCAGGTCACGGCACCCTTGAGGACAAAGTTCGGAGCTGGACAATCACTGTGAGTGAGCGGTGAGGTTGAGGACCATCTCGACCTCCTCCCGCGAGACGTCCAGCAGGTAGGGCACGCGCGCCCCCGTCTCGGTGAAGCCGCGCCGGGCGTACCAGCGCCGCGCCCGCTCGTTGTCCTCGTGCACGTGCAGGTGCACCCGCGACCAGCCGCGCTCCCGGGCGCGCTCGAGCTCGGCGTCCAGGAGGGCGTCCGCGGTGCCGGCGGCGCGGCCGCGGTGGGCGGGGTCCACGAACACCGACACCACGAACAGGCGGCCGTCGTCCTGGACGACGGTGCCGACCATCCCGACCCAGCGGCCCGTCGCCAGCTCGGTCGCGGCGGTGGCGTGGCTGCCCGGCGCCTGCCAGCGGGCGGCCCGCGCGCGCCACTCCGCGTCGCCGTAGGCGGCGGCGCGCTCGAGGCGGTCGCCGAAGGCGTGGGGGGTGTCGGCGAGCATCCGCAGGCGCAGGTCGCGCAGCTCGCGCCAGTGCTGCGCCCCGATCGTCACCAGCCGCACCGCCACCCCGCCGAGGCTACGCGCGGGCGAGCGCCGGTGGACGTGCGGGCGCGGGCGCCGCGTGCCACGCTCGGTCCGCTGCCCGAGGACGAGCAGCGCCCCGACCGCGAGGGGGTCCGCCCGTGAGCGTCACCAGCACGCACCGCAGCCCGCCGCGCGACGTGCCCGGTCGCCGGCAGTTCCTCAACGACCGCGACAGCTTCGTCCACGAGGCGCTGGAGGGTTTCGCCCTCGCCCACCGCGACCTCGTCTCCCTCAGCTCCGACCCGGACTTCCTGCTGCGCGCCCCGGCGGGGCGGCGGCCCGGCAAGGTGGCGCTCGTGGCCGGCGGGGGCGCCGGGCACGAACCGCTGCACACGGGTTTCGTCGGCGTCGGGATGCTCGACGCGGCGGTGCCGGGGCGGGTGTTCACGAGTCCCACGGCGCTGCAGGTGGCGGCCGCCACGCGCGCCGCGCACACCGGCGCGGGGGTCGTGCACGTGGTGAAGAACTACACCGGCGACGTCCTGAACTTCCGGATCGCCGCCGAGATCGCCCACGACGACGGCGTCGACGTCGAGCAGGTGCTCGTCGCCGACGACCTGGCCACCGACCCGGCGGTGACGGGGCTGGACTCCGGCCCGGGCCGGCGCGGCACGACAGCCGTCCTCGTCGTCGAGAAGGTCTGCGGCGCAGCGGCCGAGGCCGGTGCGCCGCTGGTCGACGTCGCCGCGCTGGGCCGGCGCGTGGCGGCCCGCGCGCGCAGCCTGTCGCTGGCTCTGAGCGCTCCCACGCACCCCGGGGAGCGCTGGCCGTCGTTCGACCTGCCGCCGGACGAGGTGGAGTTCGGCGTCGGCATCCACGGTGAGCGCGGCGTCGACCGGCGCCCGTTCGCCCCCGCCGCCGAGCTCGTCGAGCAGCTGGTCGGGCCCGTCGCGGAAGCGGTGGAGGTCTCCCGCGGCGACGCGGTGCTGCTCGTCGTCGACGGCCTCGGCTCCACGCACCCCCTCGAACTGTCCCTCGCCTACCGGGAGGTGGTCCGCGTGCTCGACCGGCGCGGTGTCAGCGTCGCCCGCTCCTACCTGGGTTCCCCCGTCACGGCCCTCGACACGGCCGGGTTGTCGGTGGCCCTGGTACCGGCCGACGACGAGCTCGTGCGCCTGTGGGACGCCCCCGTGCGCACCCCGGCCTGGACGAGGTGAGGGCGGTGGACGAGCGCAGCGGCGCCCCCGCGCGGACCTCGACGGGCACCTCGACGCGCGAGCCGGACCGGCTGGCGCTGCTGGAGGACGGCCGTGAGGTCGAGCCGCTGCGCGGGCCGCGCACGGCGGACCTGGACGGGCGGCGGACGCGGGCCTGGTGGCGCGGGTTCTCCGAGCAGGTGCGCTCGCGCGCCGACGAGCTGACGGAGCTGGACCGGCTGGCCGGCGACGGCGACTTCGGGCACAACCTCAGCGCGGCGGTGCGCGGCGCCGACGAGCGGATCCGCCAGGGCCGCCCGTACACCGCGGGCGGGGTGTTCGAGGCGGTGTCGCTGGGGTTCCTCGACACGGGCGGGACGAGCGGGCCGCTGCTGGGCATGTGGTTCCGCGAGTTCGCGCGCGCGTGCGGGGAGACCGCGGGCGCGCAGGACCTGGCGCGCGCGGCCCGCGAGGGCCTGGACTGCGTGCAGCGCCTGGGCGGGGCGCAGCCGGGCGACAAGACGATGGTCGACGCGATGGAGCCGGCGGCGCGGGCGCTGGAGGACGCGGCGCACGCGGGCGTGCCGGCGGTCTCGGCGCTGAGCGCGGCGTACCGGGCGGCGGCGGACGGGGTGCGCGGCACGCAGGCCTCGCGCGCGACGCGGGGCCGGGCCAGCTACGTCGGGGAGGCGGCCCGCGGGGTCGTGGACCCGGGGGCGCTGGTGGTGGCGTGGTTCTTCGAGCGGGGCACGGTGGTGTGAGCCGGGGCTGAGAGCGGGCCAGGGCCGGACGGGTGGGCCCCGGGGAATGCTTGCAGCTTCAAGTTGTTTACCTGTACCGTCAGGTCAGCACTTGAAGCTGCAAGCACTTCTCCCCGGAGGTCCCCGTGTCCTGGTTCGGCCGCAGCAAGAACACCACCGCCCCCGCCACCGGTGCCGCGGGCACCGCCGTGCTGGAGCCCACCGCCCCCGCCACGCCCGCCCTGCCCGCCGTCCCCGGCTGGCGCGCCGGCACCTGGACCATCGACGCCTCGCACTCCGAGGTGTCCTTCACCGTGCGGCACATGGCCGTCAGCAAGGTCCGCGGCCGCTTCGGCGCCGTGGCCGGCGAGCTCGTCACCGCCGAGGACGCCGCCGCCTCCACCGTGCGCGCCACCATCGACGTCACGAGCGTCACCACCTTCAACGAGCAGCGCGACGCCCACCTGCGCACGAACGACTTCTTCTCCGCCGAGGAGTTCCCCGAGGCCGTCTTCACCTCCACCGGCCTCACCCACGACGGCGAGGACTTCCGCCTGTCCGGCGACCTGACCCTCAAGGGCGTCACCCGCCCCGTCGTCCTCACCGTCGAGGTCTCCGGCCTCGGCCCGGACGCCTACGGCGGCACCCGGATCGGGTTCTCCGCCACCGGCCGGATCAACCGCCGCGACTTCGGCCTGGAGTTCGACGCCCGCCTCGACAACGGCGGCCTCGTCGTCGCCAACGAGGTCGACCTGCAGCTCGACGTCGAGGCCGTCCTCAACTCCTGAGCGGCACCCGGCTCAGCGCTCGAGGGCGCCCCGCGCGCGCCGGCGGCCCAGCTCCGCCACCGCCGCCAGCATCGGGACCCGCGGCGACGACGCCATGAGGCGCACGTCGTCCGCGGGTCCCGTCGCGCCGTCCAGGAACCCCAGCACCCGCTGCACGGGGTTGCGCTCGAACAACCGCCACAGCACCGCGGCGCCGTCCAGCCAGCCCGAGGCGATCCCCGCCAGCAGCACCGCGTCCATCAGCAGGTGCCGGCGCCCGTGCGGGCGCGGCGGCACCGGCGGCGCCCCGGCCGCCACCCGGGCCGCGAGCGCGTCCGCCTGCCGCTGCAGGACGCTGAACGCGTACCCCGTCGAGGGGCGCACCGCCCCCGCCGCCGCGCCGAAGCGCACCACCCCCGGCACGTCCGAGGCCGGGAACGGGGCGTCGGTCATCGGGATGACCCCGCGCTCGGTGCCCAGCACCTCCAGGGCGCCGAACCCCGCCCGCTCCGTCCACGCGTCCAGCCGCTCGCGGTACTGCGCCCCGGTGAGCAGGTCGGCGGAGAACTCCGTGTACTCCACGAGCGCCTCGCGCTCGGAGGTCGGCAGCACGTAGCCGAACGCCACCCCGCCCGCCGGCTGCGGGACGCGGAAGTCCATCAGCGTCACCGCCCCCGGGTCGAACACCGGCCGCGCCGCGCGCACCCGGTGCCCCAGGAAGTGCTGCAGCAGCGTCGTGGTGCCCGGCGCCCGCGGCAGCGGCACCGGCCGCGTGTCCAGCACCGCGCGGGCCAGCGGCCCGCCGGCCCCCACCCGGACCCCGCCCGGCGCGGGCACCAGCTCGTCCACGACGGCCTCCACGAGCGGCACCCCGGCCGCCGCCAGCCGCGCGCGGACCGCGCGCTCCACGTCGGTCGAGCGCAGCATCCGGTAGCGCCAGCCGCCCAGGTCCAGGTGCAGCACCGCCCCACCGGGGGCGATCACCCGCAGCCGCGACCAGCGCGCCGCCACCAGCGGCCCGAACGGACCCGGCCCGGCGTCCGGGCCCGCGCCCGGCCCCCACGTGCACCACGTGCGCTCCTGCGTGCGCGCCGCCGAGGAGGCCGGGGCCTCCCACACCGCGAACCGGGCGCCGGTGCCCGCCAGCCGGTGCGCCAGCGACGCCCCCGCCGCCCCGAGGCCGACGACGGCGAGGTCCAGCGGCGCGTCGCTCACCCGCGCAGCATGCCCCGCCCGGCCGGGACCGGCGCGCGGCCCCCCCCGGCCGGGGCTCCCACCGCGGGCTCTCGCCGCGGGCGCCCCCCGGCCCTAGGCTCGCGATCACCACCGACCGCTCGAGCAGGGGGCCGCCGTGTCGCTCGTCAAGGGTTTCCGGGACTTCGTCCTGCGGGGCAACGTCATCGACCTCGCCGTCGCCGTCGTCATCGGCACGGCCTTCACCGCCGTCGTCACCGCCGTCGTCGAGGGGCTGGTCAACCCGCTCATCGCCGCCGTCGGCGGCGCGCCCGACCTCGACGGCACGTGGGTGCTGACCCTGCGCACCCTGGAGGACGGCACCCGCGTCGGCCTGCAGTTCGGCACGGTCGTCGGCGCGGTCCTCAACTTCCTCGTCATCGCCGCGGTCGTCTACTTCCTCATCGTCACGCCGATGAACCGGCTGCTGGCGCTGCGCAAGGCCGGCGCCGTGGAGGAGCCGAAGGCCCCCGGCGAGGACGTGCTGCTGCTCACCGAGATCCGCGACCTGCTGGCCGAGCGGGCGGGACGCGGGACGCCGACGACGGGGACGCGGGCTCCGGACGACCCAGCAGTCGGCTGAACTCCGCAGCGGGCACGGGCCGCCCGTGCAGCCAGCCCTGCGACTCGTCGGCGCCCAGCACGTAGAGGCGGTCGAACGTCGCCGCGTCCTCGGTGCCCTCGACCACCACGCGCAGGCCCAGCCGGTGCGCCAGCTCCACGGTGGCGTGCACCACCTGGGTGGTGCGCGGCTCCGAGAGCAGGCGCGTGGTGAACGCGCGGTCCAGCTTCAGCTCCGCGGCGGGCAGGTCCGTCAGGTACGCCAGCGAGGAGTAGCCCGTGCCGTAGTCGTCGATGCTCAGCTGCACCCCGCGCGCGGTCAGCCCGTGCGCGACGGCGAGCGCCAGCTCCGGGTCGGCCATGAGGGCCGTCTCGGTCACCTCCAGCACCAGGCGGGCCGGGTCGAACCCCGAGGCGGCCAGCACCCCGTCGACGAGGTCCAGCAGGCCCGGCGAGGCCAGCGTGGACGCCGACAGGTTCACCGACACCCGCAGCGGCCGCCCGTCCACCGACCAGCCGGCGGCGTCGCGCACGGCCGCGGTCAGCACGGCGCGGGTCAGGGCGTCCATCAGCCCGTGCTCCTCCACCAGGTCCAGGAACGCCGGCGGCGGCAGCGTCCCGCGCTGCGGGTGGCGCCAGCGCACCAGCGCCTCCACGCCCACGACGACGGCGTCCGGGACGGTGACCTGCGGCTGGTAGACGACGACCAGCTCGCCCACGTCCCGCCCGCCGGGCGCCGGGTCGAGCAGGACGCGCAGGTCGGCCAGCAGGGCGGCGCGGTCGCGCAGCCGCTCGTCCACGGCCCGGTCGAACAGCTCCACGCCGCTGGCCGCGGACGGGCCCGAGCGCGTCTTGACGCTGTACATGGCCGCGTCGGCGCGGCGCAGCAGCTCGTCGGCGTCCAGCGGACCCGGCCCCGCGGTGGCGACGCCGACGCTGAGGCCCACGCCGGACGCCACGTCGTAGCGCCCGCCGGCCAGCGCGATGCGCTGCAGGACGGCCTCGCGGACCCGCTGCGCCACCGCGACGGCCGCCGCGTCGCCCAGCCCCGGCAGCAGGACGGCGAACTCGTCCCCGCCCAGGCGGGCCAGCACACCCCGGCGGGGCAGGGCCTCGCGCGCGGCGGCCACGACCAGGCGCAGCAGCTCGTCGCCGCGCTGGTGGCCCCAGCGGTCGTTGACCTCCTTGAAGCGGTCCACGTCGGCGACCAGGAGCGCGGTCCCGGACCGGCGGTCCAGGTCCTCCAGCCGCTGCACGAGGGCGCGGCGGTTCGGCACGCCCGTCAGGTCGTCGGTCAGCGCCAGGTGGCGGGTCTCGGCCAGCAGGGTCGTCTCGTGCACGAGGTGCCCCACCCGCAGCGCGACCCCCAGCACGGCCAGGCCCGCCAGCACCGTGGGGGTCACCCCGCTCGCGGGGGCGAAGCCCGTCAGCACCAGGACGGCGATCGCGGCGAACAGGACGGCGATGGCGCCGGCCGTGGGCACCTCCGCCCGCGCCGGCACCGGGGTGACGCGCTGCCCGGTCACGCCGGTCACCGCCAGTGCCAGCCCGGCCAGCGCCCACGCCACCTGCAGCGGCGTGCCGCCCAGCGGGTAGCGCGACCCCACCACCAGCACCACGCCGGTCAGGGCCAGCAGGACGGCCGTGACGGCCCAGGTGCGCGGGTCGCGCTGCAGGCCGCCGACGCTCGCGACCGTCACCGCGGTGCCCACGAGCACCGCGAGCCCGGCGGCCAGGCCCGTCCACGCCAGCAGCTGCGGCAGCGTCCAGGCCACCTGCGCGGTGCCCGCCCAGCGGACGACGAGGACCCCCACGGCCGTCAGCGTCAGGACGGCGCTCATCCCGTTGACCCAGTCGCCCGCGTCGGAGGTGTAGGTGCGCAGCGGGTTCCAGCGCACCAGGCCCTGGTAGAGGAACGGGACGGCCGCCAGCGCCGACAGCCGCGGCGCCAGGTGCAGCCACGCCGCGGCGCCTCCCGCGCCCGGCGCGGCGTCCAGCAGGTCCCCGGTCAGACCGAGCAGCGCACCGGCGGCCAGGACGCCGGCACCGCCGGCGATCCACCCCCACACGTGCCGCTCGGCGGGCCGCAGCAGCGCGGTGCGGCGCAGCTGCGCCCACGCCGTGCCCTGGACGACGAACAGCAGGGCGCCGGCGACCCGGGCGTCCAGCCCGGGCGCGAGGGCGCCGACCGCGGCCAGGGCACCCGCCAGCAGCACCGCGGCCAGGGCGCGCGGCACCACGGGGGCGGGGGTCGCCGGGGGCCGCACGTGCACGTCCCTGCTCTCGGCGCGCGGAGCACCGAGGTGGAGGCGGCGCGCCGGTCGGGCGGGCGGTTTCACCCGCCCGCGCCAGGGGCGCGCCCGGCTGCGCCGCCGTCCGGGTGAGGGCTCAGCCCACCGCGCGCACCCGCAGGGCCCGCAGCCGGTCCAGGGCCGCGGCCACCTCGTGCCGGCGGGGCACCGCCACGTCGGCGGTGGCGCCCTCCAGCCAGCCGAACGGCGGGTCGGCGGCCAGGTCGGCCTCCAGCAGGTCCAGCGCCCGCGCCAGGGTCCTCCGCCCGTCCAGGTGGCCGGCGGAGACCATCCGCGCCAGGGCGTGCCCGGCGCCGGTGACCTGCGCGGCGTCGGTGAACTGGCGCACCGCGCGCACGTCGACCTCGTGCTCGCCCAGCAGGAGGGTGTCGGTGCCGCGGGCGCCGACGCGGCGCCGGCCGCGGGCGGTGGCGTCCACCGAGCGCGGGTCCGGCACCCGGTGGCGCACCACGGGGAACGACCCGGCCTCCGCGACCCGGCCGGTGGGCGTGCGCGCCACCTCGCGGGCGCGGTCGGTCACGTCGGCGCAGACGAACTCCCGCATCGCCAGGACCCGGTCGGCCACGTCGAGGAAGTCGCCCGAGGCGCCCACGACGATGACCGTCGAGACGCCGTGGTCGGCGTGCAGGGAACGCACCAGGTCGACGAACGGGTTCAGCGGCTCGGCGGACTTGGCGACCAGGGCCTGCATGCGCGCGTCGCGGACCATGAGGTTCGTCGCCGCCGTGTCCTCGTCCACCAGCAGCAGCCGACTGCCCGCCTCCAGCGCCTCCACGACCGCCGCGGCCTGCGACGTCGACCCGGAGGCGTCGGGGGTGCTGAAGTCGCGGGGGTCCAGCCCGCCGGGCAGGCCCGTGACGAAGGCGCCCACGTCCACGCGGGTCACCGCGCGCCCGTCCTCGGCGCGCACCGCGGCGGCGTCCGCGCGGGTGACGACGAGCTCGCGGCCGTCACCGGGCACGTGGTCGTGGACCCCGGCCTCCAGGGCGCGCAGCAGCGTGGACTTGCCGTGGAACCCGCCGCCGACGACGACGGTGACCCCGGCGGCCACGCCCGCACCGGTGGTGCGGCCGCGGTGCGGCAGGTCGACGGCGACGCGCACGGTGTCCGGGGAGGTGAACGGGACGGCGTCCAGGGCCGGGCGGTCGTCGACGCCGCTGCGGCGGGGCAGGACGGCGCCGTCGGCGACGAACGCCACCAGGCCCCTCGGCTCCAGGGCGGCGCGCAGGGCGCCGGCGTCCTCCACCGCGTCGGCGAACGCCGTGACCTCCGCCGCGTCGTGGGCGGCGAGCAGCAGGCTGGCGGCGACCAGGTCGGGCAGCTCGGCGGTCAGCTCGCGCGCGGCGGTGCGCCCGTCGATCCGCCGCCGCGGTCCGGGCAGGTGGTAGCCGCAGCGCAGGACGACGGCGCCGTCGGCGGCGACCTCGCAGCTGGTGCGCTGCAGCACCTCCTGCCCGCCGGCGTCGACGCGGAACGTGCGCCCGTGCCGGGCCGCGGCGCGCGCCAGGAACGAGGCCGTGGCGCGCCGGCGCGGCTCGGTGCCCAGGCCCACCGCGGCCAGCCCGCTCGCGGCGGCGTCCACCCGCACCTCCAGGCGGCTGGGCGGGGCGAACGGGTCGGCCTGCGCGCGCAGCAGCCGCACCGTCGTGCCCGGCGTCAGCGGGTAGGTGGCGCTCAGCGACCGGTACCGGGCGTAGGGGGCGCCGTGCAGGCGGTGCAGGTCGTCGGCGAGGTCGGGGGCAGGGTCGTGGGCGGAGTCCGGGCGGGGCACGCGCCGACCCTACGAGCGGGTTCCCGGGTGCGTCTCGGGAACTCCCCGTCACCCGTTCGCCACTGACCGTCGCGTGATGACTCGTCACTCCTCGTGGTGGAAGCGGCGCTGAGCGGAGGAACCGACTGCGGAGAGTTGTCTCGTGCGGCTCAACGCGCCTCCCGGCGGATCATTCGGCTACCTAACGTCACTGGTGTCGGTCCACACCATCACCGGAGGTAGCGCACCACCATGGCGACCACAGAACTGGCCCCCCTGCTCGTGCAGCCCGCCCCCCGTGTCATCGAGGGCGAGATCGTCCCCCGGGCGTTCGTCCCCCAGCCCCGTCAGCCGCTGACCGACCGCATCGCCGACACCGTCAGCACCCGGGCGCAGGCCGCGCGGCGCATCGTCGAGGTCACCATCCACCGGCTGCGCTACCGCCCCGCCACCCGGCGCACCGCCCGCATGGCCGTCCTGGTCCCCGCGCACAACGAGGAGGCGGACATCACCGCCTGCCTCGACTCGGTCATGGCGCAGACCCGCACCCCCGACCTGGTCGTCGTCATCGCCGACAACTGCACCGACGCGACCGTCGAGATCGCCCGCCGCTACCGGGGCGTCAAGGTCGTCGAGACCTCCGGCAACACCGACGCCAAGGTCGGCGCCCTCGCCGCCGGCTACCAGGAGTTCCTCGCCGGCGGCGCCTTCGACGTCATGGTGAGCATGGACGCCGACGTGGCCCTGTCCCCCAGCTGCCTCGCCGACCTCGAGGCCGAGCTGCTCAAGACGCCCAGCGCCGCCGCCGTCTCCGCCAAGTACCACTTCGCCGAGGGCACCGGCGGCTGGTTCAACCGCCAGCTGGTGCGCGCGCAGAAGATGGACTTCACCCAGTTCCAGATGCTCGCCAACCAGAAGGGCCGGCGCACCACCATCGTCGGCGGCCAGTGCTCCGCGTTCCGGTTCACCGCGATCGACGAGGTCGTCCGCCACCACCGCCGCCCGGCGCCGTGGACGAACGAGACCGCGACCGAGGACGCGCAGCTCGGCCTGGAGCTGCAGGAGCTCGGCTGGACCACCGTCATGTCCACCACCGCCCGCGCCCAGGTCGGCGCCATGCCCACCCTGCGCGCCCTGTCCGGGCAGCGCTCGAAGTGGAACGCCGGACTCATCGCCCTCATGACGACGATGCCGCTGTCCAAGCGGACGCTGCCGTTCTGGCTGCAGCACATCGGCCTGGCCCTCAACGTGCTCATGCGCCTGGCGTTCGTGTTCCTGCTCGCCGCGTCCCTGTCGGTCTCGCAGTTCGTGTGGTCGTGGTGGTGGATCACCCCCACCGTCCTGGCCGCCCTGTACCAGCTGAAGATGGCGCACCTGTCCCCGCACCGCACGCGCGCCGACTACCTGTTCGCCGTCACCTGGCTGCCCGGTGAGCTGTGGCTGTGGTTCTCCGGCTGGAACACGACCAAGGCGTGGGTGACCCACCTGCTCGGCAAGCGCCGCGACCTGTGGGCCGCGCAGGCCGCCGCCGAGAGCGGCAAGGGCGGCAGCGGCTCCGGTGCCCTCATCGCCGCCTTCGCCGGCACGACGATCGTCAGCTCCGTGGGCGCCTGGTGGTGGCTGACCCAGGCCAGCGTCGAGGCCCAGCGCGTCGTGCTCACCGCCGGCTGGAACGCGCTCGCGTTCCTCACCGTGTGCGCCAGCGTCATGCTCCTCTTCAAGCTGCTGCGCCCCACCCGCGGTCTGACCGCCTGAACCCCGCCCGGCGCCCCGTACCGTCCCCCGGTGCGGGGCGCCGTCGCGTCCGGACCCGGACGGCCGGTGTCAGCGGCGCGCCAGGAGCTCCCGCAGGCTCGTCGCCGGGCGGCCCGTCAGCCGCGGCACCACGTCCGAGACGGCCTCCAGCTCGCCGTTCGCGATCGCGGTGTACGTGCTCACCCAGCCGTCCACCTCCCAGCGCGGCGCGCCCGAGGACGCCCGCGAGGCGTACGCCTCCTCGACCGTCTCCTGCACGTACGTCACCTCCTCGCCGGTGGCGCGGGTGATCTCCGCGGCGACCTCGGCCAGCGTCAGCGCCTGCGGGCCCGTCACGTCGTAGGTGCGGCCGGAGTGCTCCTCGTCCAGCAGCGCCGCGACCGCCACGTCGGCCACGTCGTCGCGGGCGACCGCCGCGACCCGGCCCTCCCCGGCCGGCCCGCGCAGCGCGCCGTCCGTGACGAACTCCGGCAGCACGTCCAGGTAGAAGGAGTTCCGCAGCACCGTCGTCTCCAGGCGGCTCGCCGCCAGCAGCTCCTCCGTGGCGGCGTGGTCGCGGCCGAAGGTGAACGTGCAGTCCGGCGCCGCGGACTGGAACGAGGTGTAGACGACGCGGCGCACGCCCGCCGCGGCCGCCGCCCCCACCGCCGCGCGGTGCAGCGCGACCCGGTCGGCGTCCTCGGAGGCCGAGACGAGCAGCAGCACGTCCACCCCGTCGAACGCGTGCCGCAGCGCCTCGGCGTCGCCGTACTCCGCCACCCGCACGTCCGCCGGCAGGTCCGGCGCCCGCGCCGGGTCGCGCACCACCAGGCGCTGCGCCACCCCCGCCGCGGTCAGCCGCCGCGCCACCCGCCCGCCGATCCCGCCCGTCGCGCCCGTCACCCCGATGAGTCCCACCGGGACAGCCTCCCACCGCGCGGGCAGGGGGCAGGACGGCCGTCCGACCCCGAGGCAGGAGACCGGTGAGAGCCCACCGCACCGCCACCGTCCTCGGCGCCCTCGCCCTGCTGGGCGCCACCTCCTGCACCTCCACCGGGGCCGAGGACCCGGCAGCACCGCCGGCGCAGGGCGAGACGTCCCTGGTCGCCTACTGGCAGGAGAACCCCGGCCTGGCCCCGGCCCCGGTCGTCGGCGCCACCGCACTGCTGGACGGGAGCGGCACCGGGTTCACCGTCCTCGACCTGCCCGGCACCGGCGACCACCCCACCCTGACGATGGGGCTGTCCTGCCGCGACGCCGGGGACCGCGAGGAGGGGGAGGACCCCGATGAGGTCACCGTCGGCCTGGGCGACGAGCGGTTCGTCTTCGAGCAGCAGTTCCGCGGCGGGTGCGGCGGGCCCGAGGACTCCGGCGGTGTCACGAACACGTTCCCCGCCGATGGGCTGCAGCAGGAACCCACCCGGCTGTGGGTGCTGGCCGGCGAGGGCGTGCGCTGGTCCGTGGGCGTGTGGGGCAGCGACACCCCGTTCGACGCCGGCTGAGACCGGCGGGACCGGCCCCGACCCGGGACCGCGGAGCGCCCTGCCGCGCGGGCCGGGTCGGGCGCCGCCGACGGGCGCCCGAGCACGACCCGTGCCTACGGTGGGTGCTCGAGCCGGACACCCGAGACGCACCACGGAGGCGCCCGTGCCCACCCGTCCCACCCCCGCCCGCCTGGCCGCCGTCGCCGCGGCCGCCGTCCTCGGCCTGGGCGTCGCCGCCTGCGGGGACGACAGCGCGGACACCGCACCCCCGGCCGCGGCCCCGGCCGAGGTCCCCACCGAGCAGCCCGGCGGCGGTGCGACCGTGGACGCCGAGCACAGCGAGGCGGACGTCGAGTTCGCCCAGGCGATGCTCGTGCACCACGAGGGCGCGGTCGAGATGGCCCAGCTGGCACCCGGCAGCACCGAGGACCCCGAGGTCCTGGACCTCGCCTCCCGCATCGAGGCGGCGCAGCAGCCGGAGATGGAGCTGATGCGCGGCTGGCTGCAGGCGTGGGGCGCCGAGATGGGCGGCACCGACCCGCACGGCGCGCACGGGGACCACTCCTCGATGCCGGGGATGACGACCCCGGAGCAGATGACGCAGCTGCGCGAGGCCACCGGCGCCGAGTTCGACCGGATGTTCCTGGAGATGATGGTCGAGCACCACGAGGGCGCGGTGGAGATGGCCGAGACGCAGCTGCGGGAGGGCACGAACCCGCAGGCGCTCGCGCTGGCCGAGCAGATCGGCACCTCGCAGACCGCCGAGATCGAGGAGATGCGGCAGCTGCTGGCGGCGCGGGGCTGACGCCCGGTGAGCGGAGCACCGCAGGACGACCCGTGGACCCTGCCCGCCGCACCGGGCGGACCCGGCGACCGCGGCCTCGGGCCTCCGCCCGGTGAGCGCCCGCCCCCGGCGCCGGTGCGCCTGCGCCCCGTGCGGGCCCTGGGCACGGCCGCGCTCGCCGTCGCGGCGGTCGTCACCCTGGGCGAGGGGTTCGCGGCGCTCACCGCCCCCGGGTACGACGCGGCGCGGTTCCCGAGCACCTACGACGTCGCCACCGGTCTGACGGGGCTCGCGTGGGTGGTCTCCTTCGTCGTGACGTGCCTGTGGCTGGGGCGCGCGCGCCGCAACGCGGAGGAACTGTCGCCGGCGCACCACCACGTCCGCGGTCGCGCGTGGGTGTGGTGGGGCTGGCTCGTCCCCGTGGTGTCCTTCTGGTTCCCGTACCAGGTGGTGCGCGACACCGCGGGCGCCTCGGCGGCCGGCTCGCCCGGGCGCGCGGCGCCGCGGCCGCCGCTGGCCGTCTGGTGGGCGACGTGGCTGGCCGGTCACGTCCTGGCGAACGCCGCCTCGCAGGTGACCGCCCCGTTCACCGGTGCGGGGTTCCCGACCGCCGGAGCCGTCCTGCACCTGCTGGCGTTCGCCGCCTGCGCGGTGTCCCTCCTCGCCTGGGCCCGGGTGGTGCGCGCGGTGGTCGCCCTGCAGGAGGACGCCGGCTGAACCCCGGCGGTCCCGGCCGCGTCAGCCGGCCGGGGCCGCCAGCAACCGCACCAGTTCCGCGAACGCCTCCGCGATCGCGGCGCCGTCGGCGGAACCCGCCAGCACCCGCACCTCCAGGGTGTCCGGGCCGGGGCGCAGACCCAGCACCCGCGTGAGGTTCACGTCGCTGAACTTCGTCACGGCGGTGCGGGCGGCCGCCGCGCGCAGCGACGGCCAGTCCGGCCAGTCGCGGCGAACCAGTTCCGCCAGGTCCGGCGGCAGCGGAGCGAGCCTGCGGCAGCGCGGGTTCGTGCCGAACGTCCGCCGCAGCTGTTCGCGGTGCTCGCCGAACAACCGCACGACGTGGCGGAACGCGGCGACGTCGCGGAACGGCGCCGCGTCCAGGTGGACGTGGACGGCGGCCTCGGCGGGCACCGTGAAACCCGCCGCGCGGGCCGGTGCCAGCAGCGCCTCCAGCGCCGCGGCGTGGTCGGCGGCCAGCGGCGGGGTGATCACCTCGCAGGGCCGTTCCCGCTCCCCCGGCAGCGGAGCGGCCATCGCCACGCTCGCGCCGGCCGCGTCGTCGAGGCGGTGCACGTCGCCGACCCGCCGCACCCGCGTCCCGAACAGCGCCGCGGCGCCGTCCAGCACCGACCCGATCCCCTCCGCCGGGTCGGCGTGGCGCTGCACCAGGCGCAGCAGGCGCGCGTCGTCGCTGACGACCCGGTACCAGCCGGGGCGCGGCGCCGCGCCGGCGTCCAGGTCGTCGACGATGGTGCTGTCGTCGACCAGCGTGCACACGAGCTCCCCGGAACTCCCCCGCACCTCGAAACCCGGGGTGAGGTTCCAGAACGCCCGCACCCCGGGGACCGCGGAACCCTCGGTGTCGACGTGGAACACGCGGTGGACGCCGCCGCCCGCGCGGGCGGCCAGGTCGCGGGCGAGGTCGAGCCGGCTGGACCCCGCGGGAGCCAGCAGCTCGACCTCGAAACCGGCGCGCGGCAACGGTTTCACCGCGACCGTCCGGCCACGGGCGAGCCCGTCAGGAGGTGGCCCCGGGCGCGGGCAGGTCGCCGCCGGAGAGCAGCCGCAGCCCCGCGGCGACCTTCGCCTCGTAGGGTTCGACCTCCCACTCCGCGCCCAGCGCCACCGCGTCGTCGTACGTGTACCCGGCGGCGAAGAACGCGTCCACGGCCGCGGACTCCTCCAGCGACGGGGAACCCGGGGCCGGGGCGGCGCTGCCGGGGGCGAACGGCAGCTCGTCCCCGGCGAGCAGCACCTCCCCCGCGGCGACCTTCGCCTCGTAGGGTTCGACCTCCCACTCCGCGCCCAGCGCCACCGCGTCGTCGTACGTGTACCCGGCCGAGAAGAACGCGTCCACGGCGGCGTGCTCCCCCGTCGGCTCCGACCCCGGAGCCGGGGCGGCGCTGCCGGGGGCGATCGGCAGCTCGTCCCCGGCGAGCAGCACCTCCCCCGCGGCGACCTTCGCCTCGAAGCTGTCCACGTGCCAGGCCTCGCCCAGCGCGACCGCGTCGTCGTAGGTGTACCCGGCGGCGAAGAACGCGCCGAGCGCCGCCTCGTCGACCGCGACGGGTTCCGCGACGGGTTCGACGGCCGGTGCGGGGACGGTCGCGGGGGTGCCGGCCGAGGCGGCCCACGCGCTGCCGCCGGCCAGGACGGCACCGCCCACCAGCAGGGTCGTGGTGAGGGCCCGCGCGCGGCGGCCGGCCGGGGACCGGTCCGGAGACGAGGAGTTCCGTGCTCGCTGATCGCTCATGCCCCGGGAGACGTCGCGCGGCCCGGTGGGGTTGCCCGGCGCGGCAGCGGGCCCGCGCAGGTTCACGCGCACGGGCGCGGGGAGGACACGGGCAGGACTTCCCCGGCCAGCAGGCGGCGGCCCGCCTCCACCTGCGCGTCCCACGTGTCGAGGTCCCACTGCGCGGCCAGGTCCTCCGCGTCGGCGGGCGAGTACCCGCACGCGGTGAACGCGTTGAGCTCCCAGCCGGGGGAGGTGCGCGGCAGTTCCCCGCTCGGGCTCACCGGCAGCGTCCGGCCGGCCAGCAGGTCCTCACCGCCGAGGACCTTCGCCTCCGCGGCGTCCACGCTCCAGACCTCCCCCAGCCGCACGGCGTCGTCGTAGACGTAGCCGGCGCCGAACCAGGCGGCCAGCTCGTCGTCGCCGCTCGCCGTCAGCTCCCGCACCGACTGCTCGCGCAGCTGGTCCTCCTGCTGCCGGGTCAGCCGCTCGGCGGCCGCCGCGACGCCCGCCGCGCGCTCGGCGCGGTCACCGGGCACCGGCTCCCCGGTGGGCCCCCCGGACGACGTGGACGACGTCGACGGCGCGGGCGCCGCCACGAGGCCGTCGCCGCGCCCGTCCCAGCCGCCCGCGGCACCCGCGACCACCGCCCCCACCGCGGCCACGGCGACGGGGGCCGTCACCAGGGCGCGCCGGCGCCGCAGCCGACGCCGACCGCCGCGCAGCACCGCGGGCGCCAGCCCGTCCGGTGCCCGGACCTCCTCCACGGCCGCCGCCAGGTCCTGCCGCAGCCGCTGCTCGAACGTCCCGCTCACCTGCTCATCTCCCCCTCGCGCCTCTCCTGGGCCTCCCCGACCAGCTCCCGCAGCCGTGCGAGCCCCTTGGACGCCTGGCTCTTGACCGTGCCCCGCGAGACGTCCAGCTCCTCCGCGATGCGCTCCTCCGACCAGTCCTCGTAGTAGCGCAGCACGATCACCGCGCGCTGCCGCGGTGGCAGCCGGCGCAGGTGCGCCAGCAGGTCCTCGCGCTGCGCCCGGTGGGCCGTCCCGTCGCCGACGGCGACGTCATGGTGGTCGGCCAGCGGCACCTGCCGCGGTCGCCGGCCCCGCCACCGCCACCGGTCGGTGACGGCCCGCGACATGGCGGTGCGCACGTACGCCGGCGGGTCCTGCACCGTCCGCCAGCGCGGGTACAGGCGCTCCAGGACGTCCTGCAGCAGGTCCTCGGCCTCGGCGCGGTCGCCCGTGAGCAGGACCGCGGTCCGCAGGAGCCGCCCGCCCCAGGCGGTGACGAACTCCTCGAACGACCCCTCCACCGCTCCTCCTGTCGCCGGCTCCTCCCGGGAGACGTCGCGCGGGCCCGCGAGGTTGCCTCCGCCGCCCCCCTGGTCGTCCCGCGCGGGTTCGCCGCCCGGCTGACCGCGACGTAGCCTCGAGGAGGTGAGCGTCGCACCCCCGCCGACCACCGCCTTCTCCGACCGGTTCGCCCGCGAGCTGCCCGAGATGGCCGTCCCCTGGCAGGGCACCGAGGTGCCCGACCCGCGGCTGCTCGTCCTCGACGAGGACCTGGCCGCCGAGCTGGGCCTGGACCCCTCCTGGCTGCGCGGCCCCGAGGGCCTGCAGCTGCTGGTGGGCCGGGCGGTGCCCGAGGGCGCGACCCCGGTGGCGCAGGCCTACGCGGGCCACCAGTTCGGCTCCTTCGTCCCGCGCCTCGGCGACGGGCGCGCGCTCCTCGTCGGGGAGCTCACCGACGCCCGCGGCCGGCTGCGCGACCTGCACTTGAAGGGGTCCGGGCGCACACCGTTCTCCCGCGGCGGCGACGGGCTGGCCGCCGTCGGCCCGATGCTGCGCGAGCACCTCGTCAGCCGCGCCGTGCACGCCCTCGGCATCCCCACGACGCGGTCGCTGGCCGTCGTCGCGACCGGCGCCACCGTGCAGCGGGAGGTGCCGCTGCCGGGCGCGGTCCTCGCCCGCACCGCCGCGTCGCACCTGCGGGTGGGCAGCGTCCAGTACGCCCGCGCCACCGGGGACGCCGACCTGCTGCGCCGGGTCGCCGACCACGCGATCGCCCGCCACCACCCCGCCGCGGCGGACGCCGAGCACCCCCACCTGGCGCTGTTCGAGGCGGTCGTGGCCGCCCAGGCCGAGCTGGTGGCGCGGTGGATGCTCGTCGGGTTCGTCCACGGGGTGCTCAACACCGACAACACGACCCTGTCCGGGGAGACGATCGACTACGGGCCCTGCGCGTTCCTCGACGCCTACGACCCCGCCACCGTCTACAGCTCCATCGACCACGGCGGCCGCTACGCCTACGGCAACCAGCCCGTCGCCGTGCAGTGGAACCTCGCCCGGCTGGCGGAGGCGCTGCTGCCGCTGTTCGCCGACGACGAGGAGGAGGCCGTCCGGCTGGCCGTCGGCGTCCTCGACGGCTTCGGCGCGCGCTACGGCACCGCCTGGTCGGCCGGGGCGCGCACCAAGCTCGGGCTGCGCGAGGACGTCGACCTCGCCACCGCCGGGACGCTGGCCGCCGACCTGTTCGAGCTGCTGCGCGCCGCTGGCGCCGACCTCACCGGCAGCTTCCGGGCGCTCGGCCCCGCCGCCCGCGGCGACGAGAGCGCCCTGCGGCTGCTGGTGCCCGACGCGGCGGCCCTCGACGGGTGGCTGGAGCGCTGGCGGGCGCTGGGCCCGGACGCGGCCGTCGCCGAGCGCGCCAACCCGGTGTACGTGCCGCGCAACCACCTCGTCGAGGAGGCCCTGGACGCCGCGACCGCGGGGGACCTCGGCCCGTTCGAGCGGCTGCTGGACGTGGTGAGCTCCCCGTTCACCGAGCGTCCCGGTCTGGAGCGCTACGCGCAGCCCGCGCCGGCCGGCGCCGGCCCGCACATCACGTTCTGCGGGACGTGAGGCGCGCTCAGGCCGGCAGCTGCCCGTACGCGTGGGCGACGGGCAGGCGCACCACGCGGCGGCGGTCGGCGACCATCGCCCGCCGGTAGTCGTCCCAGTCGGGGTGCTCGCCCGCGATCGCGCGGTACAGCTCGACGAGCTCGGCGACGGCCTCGTCGTCCTCGCGCTCCGCGACCGGGGACAGCTCCGCGTGGCCCTCCACGACCGTCCACGACCAGAAGTCGCCGGACGTCACGTGCAGGCTCGCACGCGGGTCGCGCTCGAGGTTGCGGGACTTGGCGCGGTCGGCGGTCACCGAGATGCGCACCAGCTCGCGCGCCGGGTCGAAGACGTACGTGATGTTCGACAACTGGGGGCGGCCGTCGCGCTTGAGCGTGGTCAGCACCCCGTTCCGCGTCGTCGTCAGCAGGTGCAGCAGGCGGGTGCGGCGCTCGTCCGCCGTCGGCGTGTCCACGCCGGGAGCAACCCCGGTCCCCGGCACCGCTGTTCCCGCCCCTCCCGCCCCAGCCCCCCTCCCCCCACCGTGGTCACGGACGGGTGAGACGTCACCCGCCCGTGCTCCCCGTGATCTTGCTGGGAAACCCTGCAAGATCACGGGGAGGGGTGCGGTGGTGCCGGAGGTGGCAGGGCTCAGCGGGGCAGGGCTCAGCGGGGCAGGGTGAAGGAGGCCACCAGGTCGTTCAGCTCCGCCGCGGCCCGCGAGACCTCCCCAGCCGTCTGCGCGGTCTGCGTGGCCCCCGAGGTCGTCTGGTCCGCGCTGGCGGCGATCCCGGAGATGTTCGTGGCGATCTCCTGGCTGCCGGTGGAGACCTCGGTGACGTTGCGGACCATCTCGCTCGTGGTCGCCGACTGCTCCTCCACCGCCGCGGCGATCGTGGCCTGCAGGCCGTCGATGCGGGCGATCACCTCGGTGATCTCGCTGATCGCCCCGGCCGCCGCGGAGGCGTCGGCTTGGGTGGCGTTCACCCGCGCCACGATCTCCTCGGTGGCCCGCGCGGTCTGCTGCGCCAGCTCCTTGACCTCCCCGGCGACCACGGCGAAGCCCTTGCCGGCGTCCCCGGCGCGGGCGGCCTCGATGGTCGCGTTCAGCGCCAGCAGGTTGGTCTGCTCGGCGATGGAGGTGATCAGCTTGACCACGTCCCCGATCTCGCGGGAGGACGCGGACAGGCGCTCCAGGGTCTGCCCCGCGCTGGTCGCGGCGCTGACGGCGGAGGCCGCGGTGGAGGAGGCCTCGGAGGTGGAGGTGGCGATCTCACGGATCGCCGACGTCATCTGCTCCCCCGCGGCGGCCACGGTCCCGATGTTCGCGCTGATCTCCTCCGTGGCCGCGGAGACGACCTGGGACTGGGTGGCCGACTCCTCCGCGCCGGAGGACAGCTGGGTGGCCACCGCCGACAGCTCCTCGCTGGAGGCGGCCAGGGTGGTGGAGGCACCGGCGATGCGGCGCATCGTGGACGTCAGCTTGTCCATCGTGGCGTCCACCGCGGCGGCCAGCTGGCCGACCTCGTCCTCGGCCTGGTAGCCCACCCGCTGGTCCAGGCGGCCGGCGGCCAGGCCCTCGACCACGTGCAGGGTGCGGGCCAGGGGACGGGCCACCGAGCGGGAGATGGCCACAGCCACGACGACCGCGAACGCCAGCGCGGCCGCACCAACCACCAGCAGCAGCGTCACCGCGGTGCGGAAGTCGTGCGAGCCCTCGTCGGAGATCTCGGCGGCGTCCTGGACCTCGATGTCCCTGATCGCGTCGATCCGGTCGGCGAGCCGGGTGGCGAGCGGCGCCACCGTCGCGTCACGGGCACCGATGTAGGCAGCCGTGTCGCCGGCCTGCGCCGCGGCGACCAGCGCCTCACGGCTCGTCCGGTACTCCTGCAGCAGGTCCTCCACCTCACCGAGCTCGGCCGCGGAGGCCGACGGTGAAGCCCCCAGGTAGCTCGTCCACGCGGTGTCGTACGCCTGGTCGTGCTCGGCGAGACGGTCCAGCTGCTCCGCGGTCGACTCCGCGTCCGGTGCGAGCGCGGCGCTGGTGATGTCCAGCCTCACCTGCAGGAAGGCCGCCTTGACCTCCCCGACCGCCTCGACCGAGGCGACCCCGTCGGTGGACAGGGACTCGAGGTTGGCCTGCGAGCTCTGCAGGCGGGCGATGCCCGTCCCCACGACGACGGCCAGCAGCAGGCAGACGACGCCGAACCCGGCGAACAGCTTGGTGGACACGCGCAGGTCGCGCAGACGGTTGAGCACCCCTGCTCATCGGCCCTCGTCGGGGGCACCTTGAGCCGGCGGCAACACGTGGCGCAGGTACCGCTCGGGCGCGTCGAGGAAGAACCGCCAGTGGTGCACGACGTCGAGGTCCTCCCACTCCGCGCGGTGGATCCCGTCGTCGTCGAGCTGCAGCACGAGCGCCCCGGGGACCGCGGTCAGCAGCGGCGAGTGCGTCGCGCACAGCACCTGCGTCCCGCGCCGCGCCATCGCGGCCAGGGTGCCCGCGAGCGCCAGGTGGTTCTGGAACGACATCGCCGACTCCGGTTCGTCCAGGAGCACGACCCTGGCCGCGCCCGTCCACCGCTGCGTGGCGAGCACCTCGGTGAACTGCTCGCCGTGGCTGAGGCGGTGCAGCGGGTGCGGGGCGGGCGGGCCGTCGCCGCGGGCGCCGGCGTCCTCCAGGTAGGTGACGAACCGGTGGGCGGTCTCGGCCCGCAGGAAGAACCCCTGCCGGCCGTGCCGGCCTCCGGCGCCGCGGACCACGCGCAGCAGCCCGGCCAGCCCGGAGCGGTCGGACCCGCGGCCGCGGTCGGCGCCGGCGCGGTGGGCGGTGGACCCGCCCTCGGGCGGGATGCCGAGCAGCTCGGCGACGGCCTCCACGACGGTCGACTTGCCGGCGCCGTTCTCCCCGACGAGGAACGTCACCCCCGCGGGCAGGTCGAGGCCGTGCGCGAGCAGGTGCGCGACGGCGGGCACGGTCGCCGGCCACGCCTCCGGGTCGACCACCGCGTCCGGGCGCCGCTCGACGCGCCGCACCGCCCGCGTGTCCACAGCACCAGTCTGCGCCGCGGGTGCGACACCGCCGTGGACCGTCCCACCCTCCGGCCGGGGGATGATCGACGGGTGCCGCCGCCTGACGACGTCGACCTCGCAGCAGCCCGCCTGTTCGGCGGGCTGCTGCGCCGTGCCCACCTGTGCGCACCGTCGGAGCTGGCGACGGTGGTCGCCGAGGAGGCGTCGGCGGCGCTGGGAGCGCGCTCGGTCGTGACGTACCTCGTCGACCACGACGAGGAGCACCTGGTGCCCGTGCCCGCCGACGGGTCCCCGGACCGCTCCCGCCAGCCCGTCGAGGCGTCGATGGCCGGGCGGGCCTACACCAGCGCCGCGATCCTCACCGGCGAGCCGGAACCCGGGGACGGCGCCGCCCCCAGCGGGTGGCGCCGGGTGTGGGTGCCGCTGCTGGACGGCACCGACCGGCTCGGCGTGCTGGAGATGACCCTGCCCACCGCGGACGGGCGGGTGAGCACGGCGGTGCTGGCGGCGTGCGAGCGCTACGGGCACCTGACGGCGCAGACGGTCGTCGCCAAGGACGCCTACGGCGACGTGTTCGAGCTCGTGCGGCGGACCCGGCCGATGAGCGTGGGCGCGGAGCTGCTGCGTTCGATGCTGCCGCCGCTGACGTACGCGACGACCGGCCTGGTCGTCTCGGCGGTGCTGGAACCCACCTACGACAGCGGCGGGGACGCCTTCGACTACGCGTTGGACGACGGGCTGCTGCACCTGGCCGTGTTCGACGGGATGGGGCACGGCCTGGCGGCGGCGGGGTTGACGACGTTCGCGCTGGCCGCCTACCGCAACAGCCGGCGCCGCGGGCTGTCGCTGGAGCGGACCTACGCCGAGATCGACCGGGCGGTGCTGCAGCACTTCGGCGGCGAGCGGCACGTGACGGCCGTCCTGGCCGAGCTGGACGTGGCGGGCGGGCGGCTGCGGTGGGTCAACGCCGGGCACCCGCCGCCGCTGCTGCTGCGGGAGGCGAGCGTCGTCAAGGCGCTGCACGCCCGCCCCACCTACCCGATGGGCTGGCCGTTCCACGCCGACGCCGGGGCCGCCGCCGCGTCCGTGACGGTCGGGCAGGAGGACCTGCAGCCGGGGGACATGGCGCTGCTGTACACCGACGGGCTCGTCGAGGCGCGGGGCCAGGACGGCGCGTTCCTCGGCACGGCGGGGCTGGCGGAGTTCCTGGAGCAGCAGGCCGCGAGCGGGCAGCCGGCGCCGGAGACGCTGCGCCGGCTGCGCCAGGCGGTGCGCGAGCGCCAGCGCGAGCAGTGGCAGGACGACGCGACGGCGCTGCTGGTGGAGTGGCGGCGCGGCAGCGAGCAGCGCCTGCTGCCGCTCACGCTGGAGACGGGTGTCGACGCCCCGGGGGACGTCGAGCGGTCCTGACCGCCGGGGCGCGGACGCACCGGCGTCCGCGCCCAGCCGGTAGCGTCGCCAGCCCCGTCCCGGAGGTGGTCCCCCGTGCACGCCCTCCCGCTCCGCCTGGCCGCCGGTGCGCTGGTCGCCGGCGGCCTCGTCCTGGGCGCCGCGCCCCTGCCGCTGGCCGACTTCGGCTGCCGGCCCGCGCTGGCCGCCGGCGGTGCCCTCGACCAGACGATCGAGGTCGTCGTCGCGTGCGCCGACGCCCGCGCCGACCGGCAGACCGCGGTCGGGGTGCTGCTGACGGCCGGGGTCGCGCTGGCCGGCGCGAGCGTCCGGGGACGGCGGTCGGCGGCGTCCGGGGGTCCGCGAGCCTGACCGGTCCCGCGTCGTCGCGGACCGGGCGCCCCGCACCCCTCCCCCGCGGTGATCACGGACGGTCGGGCCCTCACCGTCCACGATCACCGTGATCTTGCTGGGAATCCCTGCAAGATCACGAAGGGTGGGTGCGGGTGGGGTGGGCGGGGGGAGGTTCGCCGTCGCCCTGCCCGGCTGCACCGCCCTGGACGCCGTCGTGCAGCGCGCCGACGCCGCCCCGTACCGCGGCGAGGGCCCCGGCACCGCGGTCTGAGCGGGCGTCAGCCCGTCAGGCGTCCGTGCAGCTGCGCCACCCGCGCGGCGATGTCGTCGCGGACCAGGCGCATGCGCTCGGCGCCCTCGATGCCGCGCGCGGACGGCTCGTCGGTCTCCCACACCTCGACCGGGGTGCCGTCGACGGGGTCCACGCGGGCCTCGTCGCCGAGGACGACGACGAGGTCGGCGGCGCGCACGTCGTCGTCGGTGAGCTGCCGGGTGCGCTGGTCGCCGATGTCGACGCCGACCTCGCGCAGCACGTCCACGGACAGGGCGTTGAGGTCGCTGCCGGCGCGGGTGCCGGCGGAGGACACCTCGACGGGGCGGTCGGGGTGCGCGGCGACGGCGGCGCGCATCAGGCCGGCGGCCATCTGGGACTTGCCGCCGTTCTTGACGCAGACGAACAGGACGCGGGGGGCGGTCATCGGTCTCCTCGGGTTCCGGGGCGGGGTCAGCGCCCGGCGGTGGTGCTGCGCCGCTCGAGCAGGACGGTGTCGCGCCAGGTGCCGGCCAGGGGGCCGGTGCTCGCGCGGGCGATGCGCTCGCGGGTGCCGACGACGCGGAACCCGGCGGCGGCGTGCAGGGCGAGGCTGGCGGTGTTCTCGCGGAACACCGAGCACTGCAGCGTCCACACGCCCGCGGCCTCGGTGGAGGCGACGAGCGCGTCCAGCAGGAGGCGGCCGACGCCGCGCCCGCGGGCGGCGGCCGCGACGTAGACCGAGTGCTCGACGACCCCGGCGTAGACGGGGCGGGCGGAGACCGGCGACACGGCGGCCCAGCCCAGCAGCTCGTCCGCACCGACCGCGCGGGCGACGAGGCGGTGCGCGGGCAGCTTGGCGGCGTCGAACTCCTCCCAGCTCGCGGCGGGCGCGGTCTCGAAGGTGGCGTGTCCGGTGGCGATGCCCTCGGCGTGGACGGCCCGCACCTGCGGGTGGTCGGCGGGTGTCATCGGCGCGACGACCACCGGGGCGGCGGGGTTCACCGCCGGGCGGGGGCAGCGGGTGTGGCGAGGACCGCGGCCAGGGCGTCGAGCGCCTGCGGGACCACGGCGTAGTACGCCCACACGCCGCGCTTGTCGCGGGTCAGCAGCCCGGCGTCGACGAGCACCTTGAGGTGGTGCGAGACGGTCGGCTGGCTCAGGCCGAGGGGTTCGGTGAGGTCGCACACGCACGCCTCGCCGCCCTCGTGCGCGGACACCAGCGACAGCAGCCGCAGCCGGGCCGGGTCGGCGACCGCCTTGAGCGTGCGGGCCAGGCGCACCGCGTCCTCGGCGCCCAGCGGTTCGCGCGTCAGCGGCGCGCAGCACGCGAGCTCCGCGGACGGGACGAGGGGGAGCGTCGAGGTGGGCGTCGGAGGCACGGCACCAGTGTGCCGCAGGCATCGACCGGTGTCGATGTTGACAGCCGTCGACGCCTGCTGCCACGGTTGCTCATCGACAGTCGTCGATGAGAGGGAACACCCGATGAGCGACCTGGTCGCGGAGAACCCCCGCCGCGGTGCGGAGACCCCGGTGCTGGCGCGGCTGCCGGTGCTGGACCGGTTCCTGCCCGTGTGGATCGTCCTGGCGATGGCCGCCGGTCTCCTGCTGGGCCGGCTCGTGCCCGGCCTGGACGCGGCGCTCAGCGCGGTGGAGGTCGGGAACGTCAGCATGCCCATCGCGATCGGGCTGCTGCTGATGATGTACCCGGTGCTGGCGAAGGTCCGCTACTCCGAGACCGGTCGCGTGACCTCCGACCGCCGCCTGCTGATCACGTCCCTGGTCCTGAACTGGGTGGCCGGGCCCGCGCTGATGTTCGCCCTGGCGTGGCTGCTGCTGCCCGACGAGCCCGAGTACCGCACCGGCCTCGTCATCGTCGGCCTGGCCCGCTGCATCGCCATGGTCCTCATCTGGAACGACCTGTCCTGCGGCGACCGGGAGGCCGCCGCCGTGCTGGTCGCCATCAACTCCGTGTTCCAGGTCCTCGCGTTCGCCGCCCTCGGCTGGTTCTACCTGCAGGTCCTGCCCGGCTGGCTCGGGCTGCCCACCACGAGCGCCGACTTCTCGATCGGTGCCATCGTCGTGTCCGTCCTGGTGTTCCTCGGGATCCCCCTGCTGGCGGGTTTCCTCACCCGGACGCTGGGCGAGCGCGCCAGGGGCCGCGCCTGGTACGAGGAACGGTTCCTGCCGCGGATCGGCCCGGTCGCGCTGTACGGGCTGCTGTTCACCATCGTGCTGCTCTTCGCGCTGCAGGGCGACGCCATCACGTCCCAGCCGGGCGCGGTCGCCCGCATCGCCCTGCCGCTGCTGGCCTACTTCGTCCTGATGTTCGGCCTGTCGTTCGTCACCGGCCGCGCCCTGGGGATGACCTACGCGAAGACCGCGACGCTGTCGTTCACCGCGGCCGGCAACAACTTCGAGCTCGCGATCGCCGTGGCCATCGGCACCTTCGGCGTCACCTCCGGGCAGGCCCTGGCCGGGGTCGTCGGCCCGCTCATCGAGGTGCCCGTCCTCGTCGGCCTCGTCTACGTCTCCCTGTGGGCCGCCCGCCGGTTCTTCCCCGGCGACCCCACCGTCCCCACCGGCCGCGTCCGCTGAACCAGGAGGAGCACCGATGACCACCTGCCGCGCGGAACTGCCCGTCGTCGTCGTCGGCGCCGGGCCCGTCGGCCTGGCCGCCGCGGCGCACCTGCTCGAGCGCGGCCTGGAACCCCTCGTGCTGGAGGCCGGCGACGAGGTCGGCGCCGCGGTGCGGGCGTGGGGGCACGTCCGCCTGTTCTCGCCGTGGCGCTACGACGTCGACGCCGCCGCCGCCCGGCTGCTGGCACCGACCGGCTGGCAGCACCCGGAGCCCACGGGTCTGCCCACCGGCGCCGAACTGGTCGAGCGGTACCTGGCGCCGCTGGCGGCCACCGCGCAGCTCGCGCCGCGGATCCGCACCGGCGCCCGCGTCGTGGCCGTCAGCCGAGCGGGGATGGACAAGACGCACAGCCTCGGCCGCGACGAGCGCCCGTTCCTCGTGCGGGTGCGGCACCGCGACGGCACGCTCGCCGACCACCACGCCCGCGCCGTGGTCGACGCCTCCGGCACCTGGGAGCAGCGCAACCCGCTGGGCGTCTCGGGCCTGCCGGCGCCCGGCGAGGCCGAGGCCGCGCCGTTCCTCGCCGGGCCGCTGCCCGACGTCCTGGGCACCGACCGGGAGCGCTTCGCCGGGCGCCGCGTCCTCGTCGTCGGGGCCGGGCACTCGGCCACGAGCACGCTGCTGCACCTCGTCGCCCTGGCCGACGAGGCC
This sequence comes from Kineococcus haloalkalitolerans, assembly GCF_050871905.1. Taxonomy (NCBI): domain Bacteria; kingdom Bacillati; phylum Actinomycetota; class Actinomycetes; order Kineosporiales; family Kineosporiaceae; genus Kineococcus; species Kineococcus haloalkalitolerans. The sequence goes on along the minus strand of NZ_JBJLSH010000003.1, from coordinate 58,362 downwards.
CCCGGCACCCGCGTCGTCTGGGCGGTGCGCGGGAGTTCCGCCGAGCGCAGCTTCGGCGGCGGTGACCGCGACGGCCTGCCCGCCCGCGGCGCGCTGGGCGCCCGGCTGCGCGAGGCGGTGGAGACGGGGCGCGTCGACCTGCGCACCGGGTTCGGCGTCCGCGCGCTGGAACCCGGTGACGCCGAGGTCACCGTGGTGGCCTCGACCCCCCGCGGTGAGGAGCGGCTGGTCGTCGACGTGGTCGCGGCCGCCACGGGTTTCCGCCCCGACCTGGAGGTGCTGCGCGAGCTGCGGCTGGACCTGGACCCCGGCGTGGAGGCCCCGTCCCGCCTGGCGCCGCTGATCGACCCGGAGTTCCACTCCTGCGGCACCGTGCCCCCGCACGGCGCCGACGTCCTGGCCCACCTCGGCGAACCCGGGTTCTTCGTCGCCGGGACGAAGAGCTACGGCCGCGCCCCGACGTTCCTGCTGGCCACCGGGTACGAGCAGGTCCGCTCCGTCGCCGCCCACCTGGCCGGTGACGCCGGGGCGGCGGCCGACGTGCGGCTGGACCTGCCCGCGACCGGCGTGTGCTCCACCGCCGCGCCGGCGGTGGCCGCCGACGGCAGCACCGAGGTCGACGGCTCCGACGACAGCGGCTCCTGCTGCGGCAGCAGCGCGCCCCAGCCGGTCGGCGTCGGCTTCTCGACCGGTCTGCTGCACGGCCGCTCCGGCGGCGGCCGGTGAACCCCGTCCCGAACTCCCCGGAGGACCCCGTGACCGAGACCACCAGGCCCAGCGTCATCTTCGTCTGCGTGCACAACGCCGGGCGGTCGCAGATGGCCGCCGGGTTCGCGACCGCCCTGTCCGGCGGCGCCGTCGAGGTCCGCTCCGCGGGCTCGCTGCCCGCCGAGGCGATCAACCCCGTCGCCGTCGAGGCCATGGCCGAGGTCGGCATCGACATCACCGGCGAGCAACCGAAGGTCCTCACCCCCGAGGCGGTGCAGGCCTCCGACGCCGTCATCACCATGGGCTGCGGCGACGCCTGCCCGTTCTACCCGGGCAAGCGCTACGAGGACTGGGCGCTGACCGATCCCGCCGGGCAGGGCATCGAGGTCGTCCGGCAGGTGCGCGACGAGGTCCGCGGACGGGTCGAGGCGCTGCTGGCCGACCTGCTGCCGGACCGCCGACCCTCCTGACACCCTCCCCGGTGGAGCGGGACCGTCGTCCGCGCACCGGGCGGGAACGGTTCCGCTCCTCTTCCGCGCGCAAACGTGTGAACCCCCTCAAGGTCCGTCCACGCCCCACCGATGGGGGACACGGAGGACGCGCGCGGTGCGTCCCGCGACGCACGTCGCCGAGGACACCAGGAGACCACCGTGCCGCTGCGCGCGACCATCGGGCACAAGCTCGCCGCCGGTTTCGGGGTGGCGGGCGTCTTCCTCGTCGGCCTGAGCGCGGTGTCGTTCTCCACCACGTCCACGCTGCTGGACGGCGAGGCGTCGGTGGCGCACACCCACGAGGTCCTCGACGCCCTGGACGCCGTCACCGGCAGCCTCAAGGACGCCGAGACCGGCCAGCGCGGCTACCTCGTCACCGGCGAGGAGCGCTACCTGGAGCCCTGGACGACCGGCCAGCGCGCCGCCGTCGAGGAGCTCGACCGGGTCGCCTCCCTGACCGCCGACAACGCCGGCCAGCAGGAGCGCGTCCAGGAGCTGCGCCCCCTCGTGGACGCCAAGTTCGCCGAGATGCAGCAGACGATCGACCTGCGCCGCACCGAGGGCTTCAAGGCCGCCCGCGCGCTCGTGCTCACCGACCAGGGCAAGGTCGTCATGGACGGCATCCGCGAGCTGACCGGGGCGATGGCCGCCGAGGAGGAGGCGCTGCTCGCCGAGCGCACCGAGCGCTCCGACGCGGCCGGTACCACCGCGAAGACCGTCGCCCTGGCGGGATCGGGCGTCGGCCTGGCCCTGCTGGCCGTCATCTGCCTGCTGCTGACCCGCGCCGTCGTGCGCCCCGTGCGGCAGCTGGCCGGCCGCCTGGCCGAGCTCGCCGACGGCGACGGCGACCTGACCGTGCGGATGGACGAGTCGCGCACCGACGAGATCGGCGCCCTGTCCGCCGCCTTCAACCGCTTCGTGGCCAAGGTCGCCGACACCGTCCGCGACATCTCCCGCACCACCGCCGTGCTGGACGCCGCCAGCGAGCGCCTCGACGGCACCGCGCGGGAGATCGCCGCCTCCGCCGACGAGGTGTCCTCGCAGGCCGGTGTCGTCTCGGCCGCCGCCACGCAGGTGTCCGCCAACGTGCAGACCGTCGCCGCCGGCAGCGAGGAGATGGGCGCCAGCATCCGGGAGATCTCCACCAACACCACGGAGGCCTCCAGCGTCGCCGGGCAGGCGGTCGAGGTCACCGAGACGGCGACCGCCACCATCGCCAAGCTGGGCGGGTCGTCCCAGGAGATCGGCGACGTCGTCAAGACCATCACCTCGATCGCGGAGCAGACGAACCTGCTGGCGCTGAACGCCACCATCGAGGCGGCGCGCGCCGGGGAGATGGGCAAGGGGTTCGCCGTCGTGGCCGGCGAGGTCAAGGAGCTCGCGCAGCAGACCGCCCGCGCCACCGAGGACATCACCCGCCGGGTGGAGGCCATCCAGGGCGACACCGGCAGCGCCGTGGAGGCCATCGGCCGGATCAGCGCGATCATCGAGCGGATCAGCGAGCTGCAGACCACCATCGCCTCCGCGGTGGAGGAGCAGAGCGCCACCACCAGCGAGATGAGCCGCTCGGTGACCGAGGCCGCCGACGGCTCCGGTCAGATCGCCGACAACATCCAGGGCGTCGCGCAGGCGGCGCGGACGACCAGCGCCGGCGTGGCCGGCACCCGCCAGGCCGTGCAGGACCTCGTGCGCACCAGCGGCGAGCTGCGCGCGCTGGTGTCCCGCTTCACCGTCTGAGGCGCCGCCGGGCCCCGCGGGCCCGGCGGCTCAGCGCAGGTCGCGGGAGTCGGCGACGACGTCCCCGACGTGCACGTGCACGTCGACGGCCTCCGGCACGGGGCTGAGCTCGCCGAGCAGCTCCTCCAGCGCCCGAACGGCCACGGCCCGCACGGTGCGGGCCGTGGTCGGCAGGTGGGCGCCGAAGAGCACCGTCACCTCGACGGTCACGCCGTCCAGGGCGTCGGTGGCGTCGGTGGAGCAGGTGATGCGCCGGGCAGCGGCGTCGGGCAGGGCGTCCACCGCCTGGCGCAGCCGGGTGACGACGACGTCGGAGGCGACCACGAACTCGCCGAGCTCGTGGCGCCCGCGCACCGGCGCGGAGGGCCGGAAGGCGCGGCGGGCGCGCTCCAGCACACCGGCGCGGGCCGTCGTCCAGCCCGCCGGGGTGTGCACGCGCAGGGAGCGGGCCGCGGCGGCCAGGACGTCCTCGCCCGGCAGCGCTCCCGCGGGTCGGTCGTTCACCGCCACTCCTCCAGTGCCTGCGCCAGGGTGGCCCGGCCCCGCTCCAGCAGCCCCCGCACGGAGGTCGTGGTCGTGCCGAGCACCCGGGCGATCTCGTCGTAGCGCAGCTCCTCCACCTCGCGCAGGAGCCAGGCCGCGCGCTGCCGCGGGGGCAGCAGCTGCAGGGCCAGGTCGAGCGCCTCCCGCAGCGCGACCTCGACGCTCTCGCGCTCGGGGTCGGCCCGCAGGTCGCGCACCCGGTCTACCACGTCGTCGAGGTCCACGTGGGGTCGAGATCCCGAGGCCGGCCACCGGCGCGAGCGCGCGTAGACGGCGTGCCGGGTGATGGTGAACAACCAGGTGCGCAGGGAGGAGTCGCCGCGGAAGGAGGGCAGGCCCTTCCACGCGGACAGGAACACGTCCTGCACGCAGTCGTCGACGTCGCCGGGGTCGTCCAGCAGCCGGTAGGCGTAGCGGTGCAGGGCCGGGCCGTGCCGGTCGACGACCACCGCGAAGGCGTCGCGGTCGCCGAGGGCGGCGCGGCGGGCGAGGGCCTCGTCGGACGGGTCGGGCTGCGCGGGGGCGCTGCTCTGGTCGCCGACGTCGTCGTCGGCCTCGGGGTCGGACATCGCGGGCTGCTCCACGGTGCGCTCGAGGACCTGCGCGGGCACCGCCGCGCGCGGGCTCCGACCTGCTGATCGTGCCGGCCGATCGGACCACGGCGCCCGACCCTCCGCACGCGGAGGGAGCGCTCTCCCACACGGCCGCAGTGTGATGACGATCACACCCACGGGACCGTGACGAACCGGTGGTCACGCGCTCCACCACTCCTGCGAACGGAACACCAGCGGTCACCGACCGCACCGCTCGCACCGGACGGAGGAGCCATGACCGAGCAGAACACCACCACCCGGCCCACCACCGCGGGCACCGCCACCGCGCGCACCGGCGCCACCCCGGGCTCGCTGTCCAGCGACCACGGCACCACGTCGATCGCCGACACCGTCGTCTCGAAGATCGCCGGCATCGCGGCGCGCGACGTCTCCGGCGTCTTCGCCCTCGGCGGCGGCGCCGCCCGCGCCGTCGGCGCCATCCGCGAGCGCATCCCCGGCGGCCGTGTCAACCACGCCCAGGGCGTGGCCGTCGAGGTCGGCGAGCGCCAGGCCGCCGTCGACGTCGTGCTGATCGCCGAGTACGGCGTCGCCATCGCCGACCTGGCCTCCTCGGTGCGGCGCAACGTCATCACCAGCGTCGAGCGGATGACCGGGCTGGAGGTCACCGAGGTCAACATCGAGGTCTCGGACGTCCACCTGCCCGAGGACGACGCCGACGACGACGAGCCCAAGACCGTCCGCGTCCAGTGACCCCGCCCCCCGACGCGGACGCCGACCGCCTCGAGCGGCTGGCGGACGACCTGGCGGGCGCCGTCCTCGCCGTCCCCGGCGTCGTCCGGCTGCACGCCGGCGCGCTGGGGGAGGTGGCGACCTACCTGCCCGGGCGGCGCGTCACCGGCGTCCGCCTGCCCGACGCCGCCCTGCGCGGCGCGGGGCCCGGCGGGCCGCCCGTGGAGGTGCACGTCGTCCTGGGGCTGGACGCCCCCGTGCGCGAGGTGGCCCGCGACGTCCACGCGGCGGCGGCCGCCGTGCTCGCCGCCGCCGCCGTGCCCGCCCCCGTGGCCGTCCACGTCGAGGACGTCGCCGCCGCCTGACCCGCGCCCTGCCGGGCGCACCCACGGCGCCCGCACCGGGCGCCCCGGACGGAAGGACCAGAGGACATGTCCTCCTCGACCGCCGGCCTGCTGGCCGGTCTGCTCCTCGCCCTCGTGGCCGCCGTCGGCGGCTTCGGCTGGCTGCTGCTGGCGCTGCTGTTCGGCGCCGTCGGCTACGCCGTGGGCGCCCACCTGGAGGGCCGCGTCGACCTCGCGGCGCTCGTGCCCGGCCGCGGCCGTGGCTGACAGCGCGGTCGCGACGGCGCCGGAGCAGCGCGGCCGGCTCGTCGTCCACGACCGCGTCGTGCAGCGCATCGCCGAGGCCGCCGCGGCCGGGGTGCCCGGCACCACCCGCACCGGCGGCACCGCCTCCGGCGGCGCCGGTGCCCGCGTCGCCGGGGCCCTGGACAGCGTCCTCGGGCGGGCCTACCCGTCCGTGGACTGCACGGTCGCCGGGCACCGCGCCCGGCTGCAGGTGCAGGTGGCGGCCGTGTGGCCGCACCCCGCGCCGCGGGTGGCCGCCGCCGTCCGCGACGCCGTGCGCGAGGCCGTCACCGCCTACGCCGCCACGACCGTCGACGCCGTCGAGGTGACCGTCGCGACGTACGTGACCGCCGAGCGGGCGGGCACGACCGGCACGAGGAGGGTCCAGTGAGCCAGCTCGACAGCACCAGCACCGGCACCGCCGGTCGCGGCGAGCGCCTGCAGGACGCCGGCCAGCCCACCGGGGCCGGGCGCGTCGGCGTCCTCGGACCCGTCCTGGCGGTCCTCCTGCTCGCCGTCGCGGCCGTCCTGGCCCGCGAGGCGCTCGTGACCTGGGGCACCGTCGGCGGGCAGCCGTGGGTCCCCGCGGCCGTGGACGCCGCCGACGGCCTGGCCCCCAGCCCGGCCCTGGCCGCCGTCGGGGTCGTCCTCGTCCTGGTGGGCCTGTGGGTCCTGGCGACGGGCTTCGCCCGCCGCTCCCGCAGGGCCGTCGCGGTCACGTCCGCGCCCGGCGTGCACGTCACCACCCGCGACGTCGCCCGCCTGGCCTCCGGCGCCGCCCGCTCCGTCGACGGGGTCCTGTCCGCCAGCTCCTCCGCGAGCCGCCGCACCGTCACCGTGACGGTCGACGCCACCAGCGGGGACGTGCGCACCCGCGTCGAGGACGCCGTGCGCAGCGGCCTGCGCTCCCTGGACCCGCAGCCGCGGGTGCGGGTCGCCGTCCGCGCCCCCGCCACCGACCGCTCCGCCCAGGAGGTGCCCGCGTGAGCCGCAAGGTCCTCGGCCTGGACCGCCTCGTCGCGGTCCTGCTCGGCCTCGTCCTGATCGCCGCCGGCGCCGCGGCCGTCGCCTGGTACGCCGGGTGGCTGGCCCAGCTGCTGCCCGGCACGCCCGAGCGCCTCAGCACGGGCCCGGTCGCCGACGCCGTCGGCGCCGGCTGGTTCGCCGGCGCCTGCGCCGCCGCCGCGGTGGTCCTCGCCTTCCTGGCGCTGTGGTGGCTGCTGGCCCACGTCCCGCGCCGTAGCGCGCCGGCGCTGTCCCTGCCCGGCTCGCGCGACGGCGACCGGCTGGTGCTGGAGGCCGACGCCCCCGCCGGCGCGGCGGCGGACGCCCTGGCCGCCGCCCCCGGCGTCCGCTCGGCCTCCGGGCGCACGGTCGTCGACCGCGGCCGCCTGGTCGTGGAGCTGCGCGCCGTCGTGGAGCCCAGCGCCGACCTGGAGGAGGTCGGCCGCGCCGCCGACGAGGTCAGCCGCCAGCTGCGCACCGTCATCGGCCGCGGCGACGTGGCCGGGCGGGTGCGCCTGTCGGTGGCCCGCGGCGACCGCTCCGCCCGCGTGCGCTGAGCCGCGTCGAGGCGCAGCGCCCCCGCACGCTGTGGAGGTCCGGCGCGAACCCCTCCCCCGGACCTCCACAGCCCAGGGACGACGAAGGCCCCGGTCGGACGACCGGGGCCTTCTCCTGTGCGCGAGGGGGGAGTTGAACCCCCACGCCCTTTCGGGCACACGGACCTGAACCGTGCGCGTCTGCCTATTCCGCCACTCGCGCAGACATCGAGAACCGTACCAGGCCCGCGCGGCTGCTCGTGACGCGCCCGGTCGCGCACGACGGGCGGGCGGCGAGGGCGCCGATACGATGCCGTGGCCGGGACCGCCGGTGCCGCAGGGACGACCGCACGGGGGGAGGCGGCGTGGGAGTGCTCGACCGCTTCGAGCGGGGTGTCGAACGCGCCGTCAACGGCGTCTTCGCCCGCGCCTTCCGCAGCGAGGTCCAGCCCGTCGAGGTCGCCAGCGCCCTGCGCCGCGAACTGGACGACCGCGCGGCCGTCCTGGCCCGCGGGCGCACCCTGGTCCCCAACAGCTTCGTCGTGGAGCTCGGCCCCACCGACCACGACAAGATCGCCAGCTGGCAGGACACCCTCGCCGACGAGCTCGTCGTCGCCGTCACCCAGCACGCCGAGAAGCAGCGCTACTCCTTCGTCGGCCCCGTGCGGGTCTCCTTCCACGAGGCCGAGGACCTGGAGACCGGCGTCTTCCGCGTCCTCAGCTCCACCGTCAAGGGCCGCGTCGCGCCCGCCTCCCCGCGCACCACCCCGGCCGGGCGCCCGCGCCTGGAGGTCGACGGGCGCAGCTACGTCCTCAACGAGGCCGTCACCGTCGTGGGCCGCGGCTCCGACGCCGACGTCGTCGTCGACGACCCGGGCGTCTCCCGCCGGCACGCCGAGGTCCGCGTCGGCGCCCAGGGCGCGCGGCTGGTCGACCTCGGCTCCACCAACGGCAGCTTCGTGGACGGCGAGCGGGTCTCCTCCACCGACCTGCACGACGGCGCGACCGTGACCGTCGGGCGCACGCGGCTCGTCTTCCGCTCCGGCCGCCACGACGAGAGCTGGACCTGACCGTCCCGTGAGCGAACTCACCCTCACCGCGCTGCGGCTCGGCCTGCTGGTCGCGCTGTGGGTCTTCGTGCTCGCCGTCGCCGGCGTCCTGCGCACCGACCTGCTGGGCACCCGCGTCACCGCCCGCCGCACCTCCCGGCCCCGGCCCGCGGCCGCGCGCGCCCCCGCCGGCACCGACGCGCCGCCCGAGCCCGCCGAGCCGCCCCGCCCGCGCGCCACCCTCGTCGTCGTCGAGGGCTCCCTGCGCGGCACGAGCATCACGCTGGGCGCGGCCCCCGTCCTCATCGGCCGCGGCGCCGACTGCACCCTCGTCCTCGACGACGAGTACGCCTCCACCCGCCACGTGCGCATCACCGCCGACCCCGCCGCCGGCGGGTTCGTCGTGGAGGACCTGCAGTCCACCAACGGCACGTACCTCGGCCGGGCGCGCCTGACCACCCCGACCCCCTTCGAGCCCGGCACGCCGCTGCGCATCGGCAAGACCGTGCTCGAGCTGCGGAGGTAGCCGTGGCGATCGCCCTGCGCTACGCCGCCCGCTCCGACGTCGGCCTCGTGCGCACCACCAACCAGGACTCCGGCTACGCCGGCCCGCACCTGCTCGTCGTCGCCGACGGCATGGGCGGGCACGCCGGCGGCGACGTGGCCTCCTCGCTGGCCGTGGGCGAGCTGGCCGTCCTCGACGGGGAGTCGCACGGCAGCGACGACGCCGCCGACCACCTGCACGAGGCGCTCGAGGCCGCCAACGAGCAGCTGCGCCGCCGGGTGGAGTCCGAGCCGGAGCTGGCCGGCATGGGCACGACCGTCACCGCGATCCTGCGGGCCGGCAACCGCCTCGTCCTCGCCCACATCGGCGACTCGCGCGGCTACATGCTGCGCGACGGGCAGCTGGTGCAGCTGACCCGCGACCACAGCTACGTGCAGACGCTCGTCGACGAGGGCCGCATCACGCCCGAGGAGGCCGAGCACCACCCCCAGCGCTCCATGATCATGCGGGTGCTCACCGGCCGCGCCGACGACGACGCCGACGTGTCGGTGCGCGAGGCCCGCCCCGGCGACCGCTACCTGCTGTGCTCCGACGGCCTGTCCGGCGTCGTCAGCCACGACACCCTCACCGCCACCCTCGCCGCCGGCGACAGCCCCGAGGCCACCTGCGAGCGCCTCGTGGACCTGGCCCTGCGCGGCGGCGGCCCCGACAACGTCTCCTGCGTCGTCGCCGACGTCGTCGAGCTCGGCGGCGGCACGCCGCCCTCGACGACCCCGCAGGTCGTGGGCGCCGCCGCGTTCCACCGCCCGCGCCGCTCCAGCGCCACCGGCACCCCCGCCGCGCGCGCCGCCGCCCTGCGCGGCGAGCGGGACGGCGCCGACGACGACGAGGAGGACGACGCAGCCCGCGCCGCCGAGGGGGCCGGCTCGCGCCGGCGACGGCGACGGCGCTGGATCGCCGGCCCGCTCGTGCTGCTCCTGCTGCTGACGGCGGGCGCGTACGGGGTGTGGGACTGGAGCCAGCGGCAGTGGTTCGTGGGCGCCGACGCCGGGCAGGTGGCGCTGTACCGGGGGCTGACGCAGGACGTGGGCCCCGTGACGACGTCGTCGGTGGTGGAGCTGACCGGTGTCGCGCTGGCCGACCTGCCGCCCACCTACCGCCGGCAGGTGCAGAACCGGATCAGCGCCGTGGACCGGGCGGGCGCCGAGCGCACCGTGGCGAACCTGCGCGAGATCGCGGTCGCGTGCCGGGCGGCCGCCGCCCGGGTGGCCACCCCCGCGCCCACGGCCTCCCCGGCGGCGGACACCGCGACGAGCCCGGCGACGAGCCCGGCGCCGAGCCCGGCGCCGACCGCGTCACCCACCGGGTCCCCGACCGGGACGCCGGGACCGACCACCGACGAACCGACCGCCGAGTGCGGGGGGAGCAGCTGATGGCGACCGTGCTGCCCGTGTACCCGCGCACCCGGCGCGGCGCCGAGCTGGTGCTCGTGCTGCTGGCGCTGGCCATCTCCACCGGCGCGTGGGCCGTCGTCGGCCTGACGGCCGACGGTGCGCTGCCGCCCAACATGCTCGTGCACGCCGGCGTGCTCGGCGGCCTGGCCGTCGGCCTGCACCTGGTCCTGCGCTGGCGGGCCAAGTACGCCGACCCGGTGCTGCTGCCGGTGGCCACGCTGCTCAACGGCCTGGGCCTGGTGATGATCCACCGCCTGGACGGGGCGACGTCGGGCGCCGCGCAGGCACCGCGGCAGTTCGTCTGGTCGGCGCTGGGCGTGCTGGCGGCCGCTGCGGTCCTCGTGCTGGTGCGCGACCACCGCGTGCTGCGCCGCTACACGTTCACCGCGATGGTCGCCGGTCTCGTCCTGCTGCTGCTGCCGCTGCTGCCCGTGCTGGGCAGGGAGATCAACGGCGCGCGCATCTGGGTGGGGATCGGGCCGCTGTCCTTCCAGCCCGGGGAGATCGCCAAGATCGTGCTGGCGGTGTTCTTCGCCGGCTACCTCGTCGTGCACCGCGACGCGCTGTCGCTGACCGGCCCGAAGCTGCTGTTCCTGCGCCTGCCGCGCGCCCGCGACCTCGGCCCCATCCTGCTGGCCTGGCTCGCCAGCGTCGGCGTCCTCGTGCTGCAGCGCGACCTGGGCACCTCGCTGCTGTTCTTCGGCCTGTTCGTGGCCGTCCTCTACGTCGCCACCGAGCGGGTCAGCTGGATCGTCCTGGGTCTGGGCCTGTTCGCCGCCGGCGCCGTCTTCGCCGCCTCGGCGTTCTCCCACGTGCAGCAGCGCGTGGACATCTGGCTGCACCCCTTCGACCCGGACAACACCGACCGCAGCTACCAGCTCGTGCAGGGCCTGTACGGGATGGCCAACGGCGGGCTGACCGGCACCGGGCTGGACCGCGGCCGCCCCGACATCGTGCCGTTCGCCAACTCCGACTTCATCTACTCCTCCTTCGGCGAGGAGCTGGGCCTGGTGGGCCTGTTCGCGGTGCTGCTGCTGTACGCGGTGCTGGTGCAGCGCGGGCTGCGCTCGGCGATCGGCGTGCGCGACGGGTTCGGCAAGCTGCTGGCGGCGGGCCTGTCCTTCTCGGTCGCGCTGCAGGTCTTCGTCGTCGTCGGCGGCGTCACCCGCGTCATCCCGCTGACGGGCCTCACGATGCCGTTCCTGGCCGCCGGCGGGTCCTCGCTGGTGTCCAACTGGATCGTCGTGGCGCTGCTGCTGCGGGTCTCCGACCTGGCCCGCCGCCCCGCCGAGGAGGTCCGCAACGGCCCCGAGGCCGGGGACACCGGCGTCACCCAGGTGGTGAGGCTCGGGTGAACCGCCCCCTGCGCCGCCTGTCGGCCGTCGTCGCGTTCCTCTTCTTCGCGCTGTTCGCCTCCACGACGTGGATCCAGTTCGTGCGCGCCGACGAGCTGAACGCCATGCCCGGCAACTCCCGGCAGCTGTACGCGGAGTTCGGCCGCGAGCGCGGCGCGATCCTCGTCGGGGAGAACCAGCCGATCGCCACGAGCACCCCCGTCGACGACGTGTACGAGTTCCAGCGCGAGTACTCCGACGCCGAGCTGTACGCGCACGCCACCGGCTACTACTCCGTCGTCTACGGCACCTCCGGCATCGAGCGCGCCGCCAACGACGTGCTCTCCGGCACGGCCGACCGGCTCTTCTACCGCAACCTCGCCGACCTGCTCACCGGCGCCGAGCCGGTCGGGGCGAACGTGCGGCTGACCCTGGACCCGGCCGTGCAGCGCGCCGCGTACGACGCCCTCGACGGCCGCCGCGGCGCGGTCGTCGCGCTGGAGCCGTCCACCGGCGACGTCCTGGCGATGGTCTCCAGCCCCAGCTACGACCCCAACCGGCTGGCCACCCACGACGGCGCCGCGGCCCGCGAGGCGTGGGCCTCGCTGCTGGCCGACGAGGGCGACCCGCTGGTCAACCGCGCCATCGCCGGCGACCTGTACCCGCCGGGCTCGACGTTCAAGGTCGTCACCGCCGCCGCCGCCCTGGAGAGCGGCGACTACGACACCGCCTCGGAGCTGTTCGGCGGCGCCCGGCTGGAGCTGCCGCAGACCACCGCCACCATCGGCAACTCCGACGGCGGCGCGTGCGGGGCCGGTGACCGGGTGACCCTCGCCGACGCCATGCGGATCTCCTGCAACACGGCCTTCGCGGACCTGGGCATGACGCTGGGCCAGGACGCGCTGCGCGAGCAGGCCGAGGCGTTCGGCTTCGGACAGGACCTGTCGATCCCGCTCGGGGTCACCCCCAGCAGCTTCCCCGCCGACCTGAACCCCCCGCAGCTCGCGCAGTCGTCCATCGGCCAGTTCGAGGTGCGCGTCACGCCGCTGCAGGTGGCGATGGTCTCCGCCGCGATCGCCAACGACGGGGTGCTCGTGCAGCCCAACCTCATCGCCGAGGTGCGCGCCGGGGACGGCACGTTCGACGTCATCGACGCCCCCTCCCCCCGCGAGCTCGGCCGCGCGGTCAGCCCGGAGACGGCGCGGGAGCTGACGGAGATCATGCGCGGCGTCGTGGAGAGCGGGACGGGCACGCGGGCGCAGGTCCCCGGCGTGGACGTGGCCGGCAAGACGGGCACCGCGCAGGCCGGCGAGGGCGCCGCGCCCTACGCCTGGTTCACCTCCTTCGCCTCCGCCGGGGACCGCGAGGTGGCCGTCGCCGTGGTGATCGACAACGGCGGGTCCTCCGAGAGCGCCTACGGTGGACGGCTGGCGGCCCCGGTGGCGCAGCAGGTGATGAGGGCGGCACTGGGTGTCTGAGGGACGGGGAGAGGACGACGTGACCGACGGCAACGGCCAGGACGGCCCGCAGGACGCGCCGCGCGTGCTCGGCGGGCGCTACGAGGTGGGCAGCCTCCTGGGCCGCGGCGGCATGGCCGAGGTGCACGTGGCCCACGACCGGCGCCTCGGGCGGACGGTCGCGGTCAAGCTGCTGCGCGCCGACCTGGCCCGCGACCCCTCCTTCCAGGCGCGCTTCCGCCGCGAGGCGCAGTCCGCGGCGTCGCTGAACCACTCCTCGATCGTCGCCGTGTACGACACGGGCGCCGACGCGGCCGTCCAGCCCGGCGGCGGCGAGCTGCAGCTGCCGTGGATCGTCATGGAGTACGTCGAGGGCCGCACGCTGCGCGACGTGCTGCGCACCGACCACCCGCTGCCGCTGACCGACGCCCTGTCGGTCACCGAGGGCGTGCTCGGGGCGCTGGAGTACAGCCACCGGATGGGCATCGTCCACCGCGACATCAAGCCCGCCAACGTGATGATCACCCCGGCGGGCGAGGTGAAGGTCATGGACTTCGGCATCGCCCGCGCCGTGTCCGACTCCTCCGCCACGCTGACGCAGACGTCGGCGGTCATGGGCACCGCCCAGTACCTGTCGCCGGAGCAGGCGCGCGGGGAGCAGGTCGACGCCCGCAGCGACCTGTACTCCACCGGCTGCATGCTCTACGAGGTCCTCACCGGCCGGCCCCCCTTCACCGGCGACGCCCCCGTCGCCGTCGCCTACCAGCACGTCAGCGAGCAGCCGAAGCCGCCGAGCGCGCTGGAGCCGTCCGTGCCGCCGGCCGTGGACGCCGTCGTGCTCATGGCGCTGTCCAAGGAGCGCGACAACCGCTACCAGACGGCCGCGGACTTCGCCGACGACCTGCGCCGGGCCGTGGAGGGGCGCCCGCTGCGCGGGGCCTCGGTCGCCGCGGGCGCGGCGGGCGCTGCGGGGCTGGCCGCGCCCACCGTCGCCACCCAGGTCGTGCCGCCCGCCCCCGCGCCCAGCACCCCCACCTCCGCCATGCCCGTCGTCACGGGCGCGTCCGCCGACCCGGCCCCGCGCGGCGGCGCCGCGGTCGCCACCGACCCCGGCGACGGGGACGACGAGGGCGGCCGGCGCCGCTGGCCGTGGGTGCTGCTCGTCCTCGCCCTGCTCCTCGGTGTCGGTGCGGCGGGCTGGTCGCTGCTGGGCGACGGCTCCGGCGGCGGGAACGAGCCGACGGTCACCCAGTCGCCCACGACGGCCGACGTGCCGGTGCTCGTCGGGCAGAGCCGCGAGGAGGCCGAGGCCGCCCTGGACGAGGCCGGTCTCGTGGGCGAGTTCCGCGACGTCGCCGACGACGCCGTCCCCGCCGGGCAGGTGCAGTCCACCAACCCGGAGGCCGGCACCCCCGTCGAGCTCGGCGGCACCGTCGTCGTCAACGTCTCCACCGGGCCGGCCGCCGTGGAGGTGCCCGACGTCACCGGGCAGACGCAGTCGGAGGCGCGGGCCACGCTGGCCGCCGCCGGCCTCAGCGGCGGCGACGCCGAGCAGACCGACGAGTCTCCCTCGGCGCGCGCCGGCACCGTCGTGCGCACCGACCCGGCCGTCGGGGCGTCCGTGGCGCGCGGGACGGCCGTGGACCTGTTCGTCGCCAGCGGCCAGGTGACCGTGCCGGACGTGGCGGGCCAGAGCGAGGACGCGGCCACCGCGGCCCTCAACGACCTCGGTCTGCAGGTGAACGTCGAGCGCGCCACGACCGGCGGCGCCGAGCCGGGCACCGTCGTCAGCCAGAGCGTGTCCGCCGGCAGCTCCGTGGACGTGGGCAGCCGCGTCGACCTCGTCGTGGAGGCCGAGCCGGAGCCGGAGCCCACCGAGACCGAGACGTCCAGCCCGACGGCCTCGCCGACCGCCTCGCCCACCGCGACCGGTGGGAACGGCGGCGGCGACGGCGACGGGGACGGCGGTGGGGACGGTGACGGTGACACCGCCGCGGCCGGCAGCGGGAACAGCGGCGGCAACGGGAACGGCAACGGGAACGGCGGCGGCGGCAACGGCCGTGGGAACGGCGCGTCGAACGGCGGGGGCCGCGGGGACGGCTGAGCCGCCCCTGGCCCCCGGCCGCGGGGTCGTCAGTCGGTGGCGGGCGGCACGTCCCGGCCCTCGTCGCCGCCCAGGCCCACCTCGCGGCGCTCGTGCTCCACGCGCTGCTCCAGCTCGTCGTCGCTGGGCCGCGCGGGCGCCTTGGCGTGCTCCTGGCGGTCGCGCGGCGCCGCGATCTCCGGGTCGATGACGTCGTCGAGGTTCGGCTGGTCGGGCTGCTCGCTCATGCGCCCACGCTAGGCACGTGCAACTCCGGGCGCAGGTCGGCGGCCTCGGGCACGATCACCGCGTGAGCGCGCGCCTGCTGCACCTGTCCGACACCCACCTGCTCGCCGACGCCGGCCTGCACCAGGGAGCGGTCGACACGACCGCGGCCCTGGGCGACGTCCTCGCCGGGCTCGGCGGGCTCGGCGCCCTGGACGCCGTCGTCGTCTCGGGCGACGTCTCCGAGGACGGCACGCCCGCCTCCTACGCCGCCGTGCGCGCCCTGGTGGAGGGGTTCGCGCGCCCGCGCGGGGCGGCCGTGGTGTGGGCGGTCGGCAACCACGACGCGCGCACGCCGTTCGCCGCCGGGCTGCTGGACCGGCCCGACCACGACCCGGACGAGCCGGTGGACGCCGTCGTGGACGCCGGCGGGCTGCGCCTGGTGTCCCTGGACACCTCCGTGCCCGGCGCCGGGTACGGGGAGCTGCGGCCCGCTCAGCTGGAGCGGCTCGCGGAGCTGCTGCGCGGGGGCGCCCCGCGCGGGACGGTCGTCGTGCACCACCACCCGGTGCTGCCGGCCCCGACGGTGCTGCACGAGGCGCTGCGCCTGCAGCGCCCCCACGAGCTGCTGGACGTCGTGCGCGGCACGGACGTGCGGGTGCTGCTCAGCGGGCACTACCACCACCCGTACGTCGCCGCGCTGGACGGCGTGACGGCCGTGGTCGCCCCGGCGGTCGCCAACCGCACCGACGTGCTGGTGCCGGCCGGGCGCGAGCGGGCCGTGCGCGGCAGCGGCGCCTGCCTGGTGGACCTCGGGGACGACGGGCAGGTGCGCGTCACCGTCCTCACGGTGCCGCGGCAGCGGGACGGGGAGGTCGTCGTGGACCTCGACGAGGAGGCGGTGCGGAGCATCGCCGCAGCGGCGGGGGTCCCGGCGTCCTGAGCGCCGCCGGGTCCACACCCGCGTCCGGCGCGCGCGACCCGGCCGGGGTGTGGACGGGCGGGCCGCCGGGTCGTGGCCGGCGGCCAGGGTCGGCGGCGTGACGAGCTCCCCGCTGACCCCTGCCCCGTCCCGTGCTGCCACCGCGGCGCGCTGGCGCGCCCTGCTGGCCGACGCCGACCCGCCGGCGGGGTACGAGCTGTGGCTGGTGGTGCCGGACGTCCACGACCACCCGTCGCCCGTGGTCCTGGCGCTGGAGGGGCTGCCGGAGGCGCACGACGACCGCTTCCTGGACCAGGTGGCGCAGCTGGCCGTGCGGGTGGTCGCCGAGGAGGCCCCCGGGACGGGCCGCTGCGCGGCCGCGCTCGTGCGTCCCGCACCGCCCGGGGTGCGGGCCGCCGACGTGGGGTGGGCGGACGGGCTGCTGCGCGCCGCGCGGCGGTACGGGCTGCGCCTCGCCGGGGTGGACCTCGTCGTGGGGCGCGCGGTCGTCCCGCTCGTGTGAGCCGTCCCTGTCCACAGGTGTCGTCCACAGGCGGTGGACAACACCTGTGGGGAACGCGGCCCGGTGCCGGGGGCCTCGGGCGGGCTGCCCGCCGTGACGCCCCCTCCCGCGGGCTCCCCCGCCGACCCGCCGCCCGCGTCGAGACGGAGCGACTGCTCCTGACGGCCCCGGTCGAGGCGGACCTGGCGGAGCTGCGCGCCCTGCACGCCGCCCCGGACGTGTGGCGGCACCTGCCCTCCGGACGGCACACGACGGTGGAGCGGACCCGCGCGCTCGTGGACGGCCACCGCGGCGACTGGGCGGCGCACGGTCTGGCGCGGAACGCCGACTACCGCCTGGCGCCGGGCGCGTGGGGGCACGGCTACACGCAGGAGGTGGTGGCCGAGGCGCGCCGGTGGGCGGCGCGGCTGCGCCCGGAGCTGCCCGTCGTGGCGTACCTGCTGGAGCACGACGAGGCGTCCCGCCGCGCCACCGAGCGCGCCGGCCTGGCCCTGGTCCACCGGGGCCCGGACGCGGGCAACCCGGACCGGCCGCGGTGCGCCTCGTGCACGCCGACCGGCCCCTGGACGCGGCGGTGCTGGCCGCCTCCACCGCGTAGGCCGCGGCGGGCGGCGCCTCAGCGGTCGACGACCAGGACGGTGCCGCCGTCGGGGTCCTCGACCGTCACGAACAGGCACGTCGCGGCGTCGCCCCGGACGTCGGAGCAGGGCACGCCCGCGTCCCGGCACTCCTCGCGGAAGGCGCGGACGTCCGGGGCGCGGAAGCTGACGGCCGCCCACGGCAACCCCGGCTCGGCGGCGATCCCGCTGGCCGGTCCCAGCAGGGCCAGCCGCCGCCCGTCCCGGTCGTCCAGCACGGCGGCGTGCTCGTGGACCTCCGCGACGGTCAGGCCGAAGCGCTCGGCGTACCAGGCGGCGGCAGCGGCCGGGTCGCTCACGGGCAGGAAGCTCGACGCCAGGGTCGTGATCACGCGAGGACGGTAGCGACGACCCCCGACGGAGGAGGCCGTCCCGCGGCTCAGCGCACCAGCTCACCCGCCAGCACGGAGCCGATCCACCCGTCGCGGCGCTCGCCGCGGTGGTCCAGCAGACCGCGGACGGTGCCCTCCACGCGCACCCCGCACGCCTGCGCGGTCCGGCGCGAGGCCTCGTTGCCGACGAGGGCGCGCCAGTGGACGCCGGCCAGCCCCGCCTCGTCGAACGCCCACGTCAGCAGCAGGCGCAGCGCGCGGGTGCCCACGCCCCGCCCGCGCGCCCACGGGGCGAGCCCGTACCCGACCTCGCCCCACCCGGCGCCCTCCAGGCGCAGGTCCACCGACCCGGCGAAGCGGCCGCCCACCACGACGGCCAGGGCGAGCGCCCGGCCCGCCGCGTGGTCGGCGCGCACGGCGGCGAGGTAGTCGCGCGCCTGCTGCGGGCCGTACGGGACGGGCACGGGCACCCAGCGCTGCGTGCCCGGGTCGCGGCCCTGCTCCAGCACGCCGTCCAGGTCGGCGTCGCGGTGCCGGCGCAGCAGCACCTCGCCGTCGGCCAGTCGCGGGTCGGCGGGCAGCGGCGGGGTCTCCACCGGCCCAGTCCACCCGGGTGGGCCGGGCGCCGTCCACCGGGTTCCCGGCCGCACCGCCCCGCTCACGCGCGCCAGCGGGCCGTGAGCTCCTCGCCCGGCTGCGGCCGCCCGCAGTGGAAGCCCTGCAGGTAGTGGCAGCCGGCCTCGAGCGCCCCGCGCGCCTGCTCCGGGGTCTCCACGCCCTCGGCGATGACGCGCAGGTCCAGGCTGTCGGCCACCGTGACCACCGCCTCGACGAGGGCGCGGCGGCGGGGGTCGTGGCCGACGCCCGCGACGAGGCTCTTGTCGATCTTCGCCATGCGCACCGGCAGCTCCACCAGCCGGGACAGGGAGGACCAGCCGGTGCCGAAGTCGTCCACCGACAGCGGGTGCCCGCGGTGCTGCTGCTCGTGCAGGCTGGGCAGGACCTCGGGGTCGATGAAGCTGGACTCCAGCAGCTCCAGACCCAGGTGCTGCGGCTGCAGGCCGTGGTCGCGCACCGACGCGGCCAGGGTGGACGTGAGGGCGGGGTCGGCGAGCTCGCGGGCGGTGAGGTTGACGTAGGCGGTCCGCGGCGCCCGCGCCCCCAGCTCCTCCTGCCAGCGGGCCATCTGGGCGCAGGTCCGCTCGACGACCCAGCGGCCGATGCCCACGACGAGGCCGCTGCCGGAGGCCAGGCCGACGAACTCCGCGGCGGGCAGGAGCCCGTACCGGGGGTGCTGCCAGCGCAGCAGCGCCTCGACGGCGTGCACGGCGCCGTCGGCGGTGGTGATGGGCTGGTAGTGCACCCGCAGCTGGTCGTGCGGCAGGGCCTGGGACAGCTGGCGCTCCAGCTGCCGGGCCGAGCGCGCCGGGCGCGGGTCGCCGGCGACGCCGGTCGTGGGGCCGTGAGCGGTCCGCGGGTCGGGCACGACGTCGGTGCCGCGCTGCTGCTTCACCCGGTACATGGCGCTGTCGGCGTCGGCGAGCAGGTCGTCGGCGCTGACGTGGTCCTCGGCGAGGACGACGCCGATGCTGGCCGAGACCACCACGTCCAGCTCGCCCAGCCGCACGGGGCGCGACAGGGCGCGGCGCAGGCGACCGACGACCACCCGCACCTGTTCGGACGCCGCTCCGTCCTCGTCCTGCGGCAGGTCCTCGCAGACCGCGACGAACTCGTCGCCGGCCAGGCGGGCCAGGGTGTCCTCCCCGCGCAGCGCGGCGCTCATGCGGGTGGCGACGGTGGCCAGCACCCGGTCGCCGGCGGCGTGGCCGAAGGTGTCGTTGACGGCCTTGAAGCGGTCGAGGTCGATGAAGAAGACGGCCACGGTGCGCCGGTGCCGGCGAGCCGAGCACAGGGCGTGCTCGAGACGGTCGAAGAGCAGGGTGCGGTTGGGCAGGCCGGTCAGCGCGTCGTGGGTGCTCCGGTGCTCCAGCTCGGCCTGCGCGCGCCGGGCCTCGTCGCGGTCGGCGGCCATCACCACGTAGGAGACGGCCACGTGCGCGAGCAGCCGCACCCACGCCAGCTCCTCGGGCCGCCAGGTACCGGCCTGGCGCCGGTACAGGTCCAGCGCGCCCCACACCCGCCCGCGGCTGACGAGGGGGACGGCGACCACGGAGCGGAACCCCGCCTCCAGCGCCCGCTCGACGAACTCCGGCCACGCCGTCTGCACCGGGTCGCGCAGGTCGTCGACGACCACGTCGACCTCGAACAGCAGCGCGTCGCGGCACGGGCCCTCCTGCGTCAGCTCCTGCAGGCGCTCCACCCGGGTGACCGCGCCGTGCGTGCCGTGGACGAACCGGACCAGCCCGCCGTCGTCGACCATCACCCCGACGCCGTCGCTGGGCAGGTGCTCGGCGGCGATGTCGACGAGGTGGGCCAGCAGCTCCTCGGGGCCGAGGTCCCCGCTGGCCGAGCGGGCCAGGGCGGCCATGGCGCTGACCAGCGCCTCGTGCCTCACCGGCGCGCCGTGCGCGGGAGCGGTCGCCGCCGGGGCGGCGCGAGCGGTGCGGGTCTGCCCGCGCGAGGTCGAGAGATCACCGCACGGTCCTCACGTCGGGTGGAGGCCGCTGTCTGGACCTCCCCCGAGGCTAGGGGAGCCGCCACCGTCGCGCAGCGGAACGGTGATCGTCGGCGGGCGCGCTCAGCAGCTGAGGACGCGCTCCCAGCCGCCGTCGACCTGGCGCAGCGAGACGACGTTGAAGCTGCTGGTGTAGCCGAGGCTGTCGCGCGTGCCGCGGGCGTAGGCGCGGCCGAGGACGTCGACGGCGCGGTCGGCGGCCACGTGGTCGCGGGTGCTGTCGCGCACGCAGGTGGGGGTCGGCGCCGGGGTCGGGCCGGGCGTCGGGGTCGTGGGGGTGCCGGCGGCGCGCACCAGGCCGGCGGCGAAGCGGGCCCCGTCGGTCGTGGAGCCGTTGCTGGCGTAGCTGAGGTGCCCGCCGGTGCCGGTCTTGGGGGCGCTGCCGCACACGCTGTCGCTGCTGTTGCAGTAGTCCTTCGACTTCGGCCCGTACGTGGTGCTGGCGGTGGCGATGGTGCGCCCGCTCAGGCCCAGGGGGTTGCCGAAGACGACGACGGCGGCCACGCGGCCGGCCAGCTCGGCGGGCACCGGGGTGCCGGTGGTGGTGCCGGTGCGGATGCCCACGGCGATGTCGGTGACGGTGGCGCCCTGCGAGTAGCCGCCGAGGACGAAGACGGTGGACGGGCAGGCCGCGGCGACCTCGCGCACGCGCGCGCTCATCGCGGTGGCACCCGGGCCGGCGCTGGTCTGGGAGGAGTTGGCGGCGTAGTCCACGGCGTGCGAGGTGACGGTCCGGTCGGACAGCTCGCTGGTCAGCGCCCGCACGAACGGCCCGCCCGTGATGCCCAGGCCGGGCGTCTCGCCGGTGCCGCGGGCGAAGACGACCTCCACGTCCGAGCAGGCCGTCGGGGCCGCGGCGGCGGGTGCGGCGGCGGCCAGCAGCGCGCCGCCGGTGACGGCGGCGGCCACCAGGGCGGGCAGGCGGGCGGGGAGCGACGGGGCACGCAGCACGGGGGGTCCACCCTCTCGACGGCGAGCGGTGACGACGGGCGTCCCGGTGGGAGCCGTGCCGCTCGGGCGGCGCACAGCATGCCGATCACCGCGCCCGCGGCGCAACCACTCCGCGTAGCTCCCCGGTGACCAGCGGGTGACGAGGCGTCAGCGCCCGCTGGCGGCCCGCCGCTCCCGCCAGGTGCCCCACGCCCGCGTCGACCACAGCGCCCACAGGACGAGGACCGGCTGCCCGGCCAGCCGCGCCGCGCGGGCGGTGTCCGTGTCCAGGCCGAAGGCGTCGGTACCGGTGAGGTACTGCGAGACGTTGCCGGGGAAGACCGCGACGAAGAACGCCGCCACGACGGCGCCGGTGACGGCGCGCGCGGGCTGGCGGTGGACGGCGAGCAGGGCCGCGCCGAGGGCGATCTCGACGACGCCGGAGGCGACGACGACGAGGTCCGCGTCCAGCGGCAGCCACGGCGGCACCTGCGCCTGGAACTCCCGGCGCAGGGTCGTCAGGTGGCCGGTGCCCGCGCCGAGCAGGACGACGCCGAGGGCGACCTGCGCGAGGCGGCGCACGACACCGCCCCACGTCCGGCGCCCCCTCCCCGGACGCCCGGGGCCGGCGGCAGCGGTGGGGACGGCAGGCACGGGACCTCCGGCGTCGGCGGTACAGCGGGGGACGGTCGTCCTCCCGGGCCAGGAGACCACCCGCGGCGCGGACCGGCGCGCGCTGGAGGGCGCTGCGCGGTGGCGCCGTCGTCGCCGGCCGCCTCAGAAGTCGAAGAGGTTCTCCCGCAGCCCCCCGCGCCCGAACGACGTGCGCAGCAGCCCGCGCCGGCGCAGGACGGGCACGAGGTCGTCGAGGAAGCGGTGCACGGTCACCGGGTGCAGGTCCCCCGACAGCAGGAACCCGTCGTTGTCCGCGTCCTCGCCGAACTCCTCCACGAGGTCGGCGAACTCCTGGGCCGTGCCGACCAGCCCGGAGCGGTCGGCGAGCCGGCCCTTGCGGGCCTTGCGGGCCAGCAGCTCGCGCAGGGGCGCGTCGGGGTCGGCGCCCGCGCGCAGGCCGGCGATGGTGCCGCGCGAGACGTGGTCGGCGAAGACGTCGTCGCGCAGGGGCTCGTCCAGCGGCAGCGCCGTCAGGTCGGTCTCCAGGTCGCTGGACCAGGCCAGCGCCACCGCGCGCAGGACGTCCTCGCCGGGCGTCCGCGAGGCGGCGACGACGCGGTCGGCCTCCTCGGCGCTGGCGACCAGCTCCGGTTTCACGACGAACAGGACCCGCACGTCGCCGGCCTCGCGCCCGGCCTCGGCGGCCGCGGCCAGCACGCGGGCGCGGTAGGCGCGCACGCTCGCCACGTCCAGGGGGGCGAGCGCCAGCTGCACGTCCGAGCGGGAGCCCGCGAACGCCAGCCCGCGCGGCGAGCCGCCCGGGGAGACGACGACGGGCTCGCCCAGCGACTCGAACGGCAGCGCGTTGAGGGGGCCGTCGAGGCGGAAGTGCTCCCCGCGGTGCTCCAGGGCGCGGATGCGGCCGCCGTCGGCGAAGCGGCCCGTGGCGGCGTCGGCGACGAGGGCGCCGTCGTCCCAGCTGCGCCACAGCTCGCGGACCACGTCGACCCACTCGGTCGCGCGGTCGTACGCGACGCCGTGCGGGACGGGCTGCAGGCCGACGTGGCGGGCCGAGCCGGAGTCGGTGACCAGGTTGATCCCGAACCGGCCCGCGGACAGGTGCTGCAGGGTGGCGGCCTGCCGGGCCGCCAGGTACGGCGGGGTGATGCCCGCGTTGACCGTCGGCACGACGCCGATGTGCCGGGTCGCGGCGAACAGGTACGGCGCCAGCAGCAGCGGGTCGTGCTTGGGCCCGCCGTAGGCGGCGCGCACCCGCAGGTCCAGCGTGCGCGGGTCGCCCAGCGAGACGGCGTCCTCGCACACGACGAGGTCCAGCCCGGCCTGCTCCAGCTCCTGCACGGCCCGCACGTACAGGTCCGGCCGCGTCCAGTCGTCGCCCCAGCCGTGGTGGGGGTGGCCCCAGCCCTGGGGGCCGAAGCCGCGGGAGAAGAACCAGCCGAGGTGCTGCAGCCGCGCCATCAGAGGACCCCCGCCGCCACGAGGGCGGGCACCGCGGCGCCCACCGGCCTCGGCGCCGCTGCCTCGGCCACCGCGTCGCGCACGGCGTCCAGGGCCAGGCGCAGGTCGGCCAGCAGGTCCTCCGGTTCCTCCAGCCCGATCGACAGGCGCAGCAGGCCCGGCCAGATGCCCGCGGCCGCGCGCTCGGCCGGGCTGCGGTGCGCGTGCGAGGTCGAGGCCGGGTGCAGCACGAGGGAGCGCACGTCCCCGAGGTGCGACATGCGGGTGAACAGCCGCACGGCGTCGACGAAGGCGCGGGCACCGTCCTCCCCGCCGGCCACCGTCACCGAGAACACCGACCCGGCGCCGCGCGGCAGGTACCGCTGCGCGAGCGCGTGCGAGGGGCTGGAGGCCAGTCCGGCGTGGTCGACGGCGACGACCTCCGGCTGCTGCTCCAGCCAGCGCGCCAGGGTCAGCGCGGTGGCGACGTGCCGGGACACCCGCAGCGACAGCGTCTCCAGGCCCTGCTGCAGCAGGAACGCGTTGACGGGCGAGAGCGTCGGCCCGAGCCGGGCGGCGACGACCTGGCGCGCGTGCTCGGCGTAGGCGCGCGGGCCGTACCGGTCGGTCCAGCTGGGCCCGGACGAGCGGTCGACCAGGTGCGGGTAGCGCCCGCCGGCCGCCCAGTCGAAGCCCTCCCCCACCACGACGACGCCGCCGAGGGCGGCGCCGTGCCCGGCGAGGAACTTGCTGGCCGAGTGGACGACGACGTCCGCGCCGTGCTCCAGCGGGCGCAGCAGGTACGGGGTGGCCAGGGTGTTGTCGACGACGACGGGCACGCCGCGCTCGTGGGCCAGGTCGGCCACCGCCCGCAGGTCGGGCACGTCGTTCTTGGGGTTGGGGATCGACTCCAGGAACACCGCGCGCGTCGTGGGCCGCAGCAGCCGGCGCCACGCGTCGAGGTCGGTGCCGCCGTCGGCGCCGGTGGGCACGAAGTCCACCGCGACGCCCATCCGCGCGAAGTTCTCGCGGAACAGCCCGCGCGAGCCCTCGTAGACGCTGGCCGCGGACAGCAGGTGGTCGCCGGCGCCGAGCAGGCCCAGCAGGGCGACGGTCACGGCGGCCTGGCCGCTGCCGACGAGCAGCGCGTCGCGCCCGCCCTCCAGGCGGGCGACCCGCCGCTCGACGGCGGTCAGGGTCGGGTTGGCCAGGCGCGAGTAGACGTAGCCGTCGTCGTCGCCGGCGAAGCGGGCGCGGGCGTCCTCGAAGTCGCGGAAGACGAAACCGGCGGTCAGGTGCACGGGCGGGATCCGGGCGCCGTGGACGTCGTCCGGTTCGGCGCCGGCGTGGACCTGCTCGGTGGCGAAGCCCCACGGGCGCGCGGGGTCGACGGGGGTGGTGGGCACGAGGGACCTCTCGGGGGTGCGCAGCGGGACGGGACGGGGGCCTGGTCAGGCCCGACAGGTCCCGCCGGCCGTGCGCACGAGGTCGACGTGCCGCCGCCGCGTCAGGGGCGCGCCGGTGGTCGGGGTCGTGGTGCTCTCCACGGTGTCCTCCATCGGTCTTGGCGGAAGCACCGGTCCCCGGGGGGCGGTTGCTGCGGCGTCGTCGAGCCAAGTCTCTCGGCCGCTCTGGATGGGTGCGTCCAGGAGACGACGCCGCGCGAGGGCTTGTCAACCGCTTCACGCGGACTCACCCGGACGCGCGGGACGGACTGTTTCCACCTGCTCAACGGTTGCCATCGCGGAAAACATCTGCGATGGTTGCCGACATGGAAAGCATCGACCGCACCCCCGACGCCGCCGAGGCCCGCGCTGCCCTGGCCGACGTCCAGCAGGCCCAGCGCGCCGTGCGCGACACCCCGTGGCCCACCTGGATCTACCCCGTCAACGCGCTGCTGCTCGGCGCGCTGGCGTCGACCGCCCTGCTCCAGGAGGACCGCAACCTCGTCTTCACCGCCGTCTGCTTCACGATCGTGGGGGTCAACACGACCGCCGGGTACCGGATGGGCACCCCGTGGACCCTGCCCACCAGCCGGCTGTTCATCGCCCTCGTCGCCGCGTCCGGCCTCTGCGCCCTGGCCGCCCTCCTCGTCGCCGAGGTCACCACCGCCGCCTGGCCCGTCCTCGCCCTCGCCGTCGCGGCCACCGTCGGCTACCTCGCCGCGGGCGTGGTGCACCGCCGCTCCACCGGCAGCCCCCGGCGGACCGCGTGAGCCCGGCGCTGGACCCGGTCATCCACCCGGCGCACCGCCTGCGCATCTGCGCCCTGCTCGCGGCCGGCACCACCCTGGAGCTGTCCGTGGTCAAGGAGCACCTCGACCTCAGCCCGTCGGCGCTGAGCAAGCAGGTCGCCGCCCTCGTCGAGGCCGGCTACGTCAGCCAGGGCCGCCACGGCGGCGACTCCCGGCGGGTGTGGCTGTCGCTGACCCGCCGGGGGCAGCGGGCCTACCGCGACCACGTCGCCGCGCTGCAGGAGATCGTCGCCGCGAGCGCGGTGGACGTCCCCGCCGAACCCCGCTGACCCGGGCGGCCCGGGCGCGGCGTCAGAGGGTCGCGCCCAGCTCCGCCAGGCGCTCGCGGGCCGCCGCGAGCTCCGCGTCGCTGCGCTCGGCGTGCACGGCCAGGTCCGGCACGCGGTGGGCCAGCGTGATGCTGGTCTGCACCACCTCCACGTCCATCCCGAACGCCTCGCCCAGGATGATCCGCAGGACGGGCACGCCGTGGTCCCACGTCTCGGTGGGCGTGCCCGCGTCGTAGACGGCGCCGCGGCTGCTGACCACCACGGCCTTGCGACCCGCCAGCGGCTGCGTGCCGGCACCCGTCAGCAGGCCCGGCACGTGGACGTTGTCCAGCCACACCTTCAGCGTCGAGGGGACCGTGTAGTTGTACAGCGGCGCCCCCACCAGCAGGACGTCCGCGGCCAGCAGCTCGTCGACGATCGTGCGCTGCAGCGCCTCGGCGTCCGCGGGCACCTGCGCGCCCGGCCGGCGGTCCGCCGGCGTCCAGTGCAGCTCGGAGTCCGCCAGGTGCGGCAGCGGGTCGCGGTGCAGGTCCCGGTACGTCGTCGTGAACCCCTCGCCGCGCGCCGCCCAGGCGCGCGCGAACTCGGCGGTCAGCGCCCGCGAGCGCGAGGAGGTCAGGTCGGCGGAGGAGTCGAGGTGCAGCAGGTGCGGCATGCGCGCACGCTACCGACCGCCCCCGGCCCCTCCGCCGGGGAGCTCAGCCCGCCGCTCAGCCCGCCGTGGACGGGTCGGCGTAGCGCAGGACCGCGCCGATGCCGCCGTCCATGACCGGGCGCTCGGCGACCAGCTCGATCTCGGCGTCCGTGGCGGCGAGCGCCCGCAGCAGCGCGGCGTCGGCGCGCACCTCCAGCGGGTCGCTGACGCCCATCGCCCGCAGGTCCTCGTCCGTGGTGGCGACCTGCGTGGGGTCGTCGCCGATCCACAGCCGCAGGTCGGACGTGGGGTCGTCGCGCAGCAGCAGGGTGCGCACCTGGCCGCGGCTCAGCGCCCCGACGACCGCGCGCATCCCCTCCACGGCCCGGCCCGCGCCACCGGCGCCGTCCGGGCCCTGCCCGGTGCGGGTGCGACCGATCTCCTGCTCGAACTCGTCGACGAGGGCGTCGCGCCGGCGTCGGCGCACCACCTCCAGCGCCTCGGCGACCGCGGCGGCGAACGCGTCCTCCTTCGCGCCCGCGTGGCGGCTGCCGCCCGGGACGTCGGCCAGCAGCTCCAGCACCGGCTTGGCCGCCTTGTCCCGCAGCGCCGCCGCGGCCTTGACGTCCCCGGTCAGCAGGACGACCTCCGGGTGCTCGGTGCGCACGAGGTCGGCCAGCGCGTCGGCGACGGCGCCGGCGTTGGCGTCCCAGCTGTCCTCCACGCGGCGCTGGTAGCGCAGCGCCGACCAGCCCCCGCCGGGGATCTTGTGCAGGACGTCGTGCCCGCCCTCGACCGTCCGCTTCTCCCCGCCGCGCGGGCTGTCGGAGCGGCTGACGGTGATGTCGGCGCCGGCCCGGTCCAGCTCGACGAGCACGTAGCGCACGTCGTCGGCCAGCGAGCGCACCAGCGGCATGAGGTGCGCGACCCGGCCGGTGGTGGCCTCGTCGCGCAGCGGCGGGTCGGGCAGCAGGACGTCCAGCTCCACCCCCTGCGCGGAGGCGACCAGCGCGCGCCCCACGCGCCCGCCGACCTCGACCGGCTCGCCGGCGACCTCGTCGAGGGCCTCCAGCGCGGCGGACGGGGCGCCCTGGGCGCTCAGCTCGTCGCGCGCGTCGCGCCAGCGCAGGTCGATCTCGTGGGCGCCGGTCTCGTTGTTGCGCGACACGTCGGCGTAGACGGCGACGTGGGGTCCGGGGTCGACGGCGACGGGCTTGAGCCAGTCCAGCTTCACGGTGGTGCCTCCCTCGCGAGATCACGGTGGGTCACCAGGGACGTACCCCGGCGCGAGGGGGGTCATGCCTCGGCGTCGGGGCAGCACCTGGTCCTCCGATCGTTCACCGCGGGCCGACGTAGCGCCAGGTCCGGCCGTGTCGCGGGTCGCGCGCGCGCTGGAACAGGGAGTCCTCGCGCAGCACCGCGCGCTCACCGCCGCGGCGGTGGTGCGCCTCGAACGCGACGGTGCCCTCGTCGTCGAAGGGGCCGCCGCCCGTGGTGCCCAGGACGAGCAGGCGCAGCCAGCGCACGTCGTCGTCCAGCTCCAGGTCCTCCGGGCGGGTGGCCGGGTCCCACGTGGCGAGCAGGTACGCCGCGTCGCGCAGCACGAACGCCGTGTACCGCGAGCGCATCAGCGCCTCCGCCGTGGGGGCGGGCTCGCCGGCGTGCCAGCGGCCGCAGCAGGCGGGGTACACCTCCCCCGAGGAGCACGGGCAGGGACCGGTCGGCGCGTCGAGCACCCGCCCATCCTCGCCGGGCTGCCCGCCGGCTCACCCCGCGGGCGGGGGCGCGGTGCTGCGGCGCACCACCAGCCGCGGCGGCACCAGCCGCGTGGACGACGGGCGCGCCGGGTCGGCCGTGCGGGCCAGCAGCAGCTCCCCGGCCAGGGCGCCCACCGTGCGGGCGGCGTTGTCCACGCTGGTCAGCGACACCGCCCGCAACCGGGCCAGCGAAGTGTCGTCGTAGCCGGCGACCGACACGTCCCCGGGCACGGACAGCCCGGCCGCGTCGGCGGCCGCGAGCACCCCCACGGCGGACAGGTCGTTGGCGGCCAGGACGGCGGTGGGCCGCTCGGCGCGCGCGAGCAGCTCGCGCCCGGCGCGGTAGCCGGCCTCCTCGGTCATGTCGGCCTCCACGACGTCGGCGCGCGCGCCGGCCGCGCGCACCCGGGCGGTGAAGGCGTCGCGGCGCAGCCGGCCGACGGCCCCGGAGCCGGCGACGTGCCCGAGGTGGCGGTGACCCAGCGCCAGCAGATGGTCTACGACGGCGGCCACCCCGGCCTCCCCGTCGTCGGCGACGAGGTCGGCGGGGGCGGTGACCACCTCGCGGGTACCGGCCAGGACCGTCGGCACGTCGGCGGCGACCTCGTCGACGGCGGCCGGGTCCGACGGCGTGCCGACGACGACGAGACCGTCCACGCGCAGCAGCGCCAGGGTGCGGGCGGCGTCCGGCTCGCGGTGGCTGTCGGCGAGGACGGGCCGCAGGTCGGCGGCGGCGAGCACGGGGCGCAGGCCGTCGAGGAGGTCGACGAACCACGGGTTGCGCAGGTCGTCGACGACGAGGCCGACGGTGCGGGTGCGGCGCTCGGCGAGGCTGCGGGCGGCCGGGTCGGGGCGGTAGCCGAGGTCCTCGACGGCGCGCAGGACGGCGCGTCGGCGCTCCTCGCTGACGCGCGGCGAGCCCTGCAGGACGAGCGAGACGAGCGACTTGGACACCCCGGCGCGAGCTGCCACGCTGCGGATCGTCGGACGGCCCACCCGCTCACCTCCTCCCCGTCGTCCGCGGCACCGGCTTGACACCGGTGCCTCCCGGGTCGGACCGTACCTCCGTTGGACCGGTCCAACGACTCGACGACGACTCAGGAGGATCCGTGTCCGACCTGCACCTCGGCCTCGCCGGCGTCGGCCGCATCGGTGTGATGCACGCCCGCAACCTCGTCACCACCCCCGGCGTGGGGCGCCTGACGGTCGCCGACGTGGACGCCGACCGCGCCCGCGCGGTGGCCGACGAGCTCGGCTGCGACGCCGCGCCCGACACGGCCGCCCTGCTCGCGGCCGGGATCGACGGGCTGGTCGTGGCCACCGGCACCGCCCAGCACCCCGAGCTGGTCCTCGCCGGTGTCGACGCCGGCGTGCCGGTGCTGTGCGAGAAGCCCGTCGCGCCCGACGTCGCCCTGTCGCTGCCCGTCCTGGAGCACGTCGCCGCCCGCGGCGGCGTCGTGCGCATCGGCCACCAGCGCCGCTACGACGCCGGCTACCTGGAGGCCAAGCGCGCCCACGCGGCCGGCGAGCTCGGCTGGCTGCACTCGATCAGGGCCGTCACCTGCGACGTCACCCCGCCGCCCGTCGCCTTCCTCGCCACCTCCGGCGGCCTGTTCCGCGACTGCAGCGTCCACGACTTCGACGTCATCCGCTGGATCACCGGCCGCGAGGTCGTCGAGGTGTCCGCCCGCGGCAGCAACAACGGCGACCCGGCCATCGGCGCCGTCGGCGACGTGGACTCCGCCCTGGCCGTGTGCACCCTCGACGACGGCACCCTCGCCGTCGTCAGCGCCTCCCGCTACAACGGCGGCGGGCACGACGTGCGCCTGGAGCTGCAGGGCTCGCTCGCCACCCTGCTCGTCGGCCTGGACGAGCGGGCGGCGCTGCGCTCGGCCGAGCCCGGGGTGACCTTCCCCGCCGGCCCGCCGCACCTGACGTTCGCCGAGCGCTTCGCCGACGCCTACCGGGCCGAGGTCGCCGCCTTCGCCGACCTCGTGCGCGGGGTGGAGGGCGAGCTGTGCACGCCCGAGGACGCGGTGGCCGCCTCGCGGGTGGCCGACGCCGCCCAGGAGTCCCTGGCCACCGGCGTCCCCGTCCGCGTCGAGCCCCTGCCCTGACCCCACCGCCCCACCCCCTCCGTGATCTTGCAGGGAGTCCCAGCAAGATCACGGCGATCACGGGCCGGTGAGGGTTCACCCGTCCATGATCACGGCGGTGGGGTCGGGTCGGTGGGACGGAGACGGGTCCGCGGGACCGGGGTCGCGGGACGGGGGTCGCGGGACGGGGGTCGCGGGACCGGGGTCGCGGGACGGGGGTCAGGCGCAGATGTCGTCGGTGGCGACGCGGCCGGTGAACGTCTCCTCGGGGGCGGGCACCGCCGGGGCCGCCGTCGGCCCGCCGGTCACCCGCGCGCGCACGTCCGTCACGGGGACCGCGGCGCGCAGCTCCACGACCAGCGAGCGGCCCAGGCTCGCGTCCAGCTGCGTCCTCGCCCCGCCGAGGGCCGCGGCCAGCGTGGCCGCGCTGTCCTGGCGGTCCGTGCCGTAGCGCACGAGGACGTCGCCGGCCGCCGACGTCGCCTCCGCGTCGCCCGTGCCGGTGACCTGGAAGCCCTGCGCGCCCAGCGCCTCGGCCGCCGCACCGGCCGCCCCGGCGGGCGCGCCCACGTTGAGGACCTGCACGGCGATCCGGTCCGGCGGGACGAGCAGCGCCGAGGACTCCGACGGCTGCGCGGTCGGGGTGGCCGCCGGCTCGTCCTGCTCGGTCGGGACGCCGATCGTGTCGGTGCGCACCCGCTCCCACAGCTCGTCGGCCGCGGCCGTCCACTGCACGCGCGCCGGGTTCGCCGGGTACGGCTCGTTGGGCACGGTGAGGAACTGCACCCCGCCCGGCGGCATCTTCTGCAGGCTCTGCGCCAGCCCCACGACCTCCGACAGCCTCGACAGCTCCCGGTCGGTGGTCACCGACTTCGTCGCCGCGTCGAGGAAGGAGTACAGGCGGTCCGGGCGCAGCAGCATCTGCGAGCTCGTCACCTCCTGCACCATCGACGACATCAGCGCCTGCTGGCGGTCGATGCGCGACAGGTCCGAGCCGTCGCCGATGTGCCGCACCCGCGCGTAGGCGAGCGCCGTCTCCCCGTCGACGTGGTGGGTGCCCGCCGTCAGCGTCAGCGCCGAGTCCGGGTCGTCGATGTCGCGCGGCGTGCACACCGTCACCCCGCCCAGCGCGTCGACCATCGAGCGGAAGCCGCCGAAGTCGACGACGGCGTAGTGGTCGACGTACACGCCGGTCAGCGACTCGACGGTCTTCACGGTGCAGGCGGCGCCGCCGCGGGTGAAGGCGGCGTTGAACATGCCCCGCTCGGCCGGCACGGTCGTCCCGTCGTCGCCGCGGCACTCGGGGATCTGCACGACGGAGTCGCGCGGGATGCTCACCAGGGTCGCGCTGCGGCGGTCGGCGGCCAGGTGCACGAGGACGGTGGTGTCCGAGCGGGCGCCCTCGACGTCGCCGTCCCCGGCGTAGCGGTCCCCGGTGCCGTCGGCGAGCTCGCGGGTGTCGCTGCCCATGACGAGGATGTTCACGGCGTCGTTGCCGGTGGTGGGGTCCGCGGTCGACTCGTCGGACGGGCGCTCGCCCAGCGAGCCGGTGATGTCCTGGGCGGTGATGTTCCCCTGCAGGCGGTACCAGGCGAACACGCCGCCGCCGACCGCCACGAGCGCCAGCGCGAGGACACCGACGCCCAGGACCCGCAGGACGCGGAACGCCGTGCCGTGCTGGTGGCTGGCGTGCCGGCCGCGCGGGGTCAGACCGGCGCCGGGCAGGTCGGGGCGCTGCCGGGGGCCGGTGGAGGTGGGCACTCCGCGACGATACGAGACCGCGCGCGCCCGGCCGGTGCCGATCCGTCAGCTCCGGCCGGGTGCGTGCGAGGTCTTCACAGGCCGCTCAGCACGGGCTCACCTCAGCTGATGCGGTCCTCGATCTGGTCCTGGAGCAGCTGCTGGCAGGCGTTGACCTCCTCCTGCGTCTGGGCCTGCTCGACGCACGCCTGGTAGTCGCCGGTGTTGTTGACCAGCCAGTTGCCCAGGAAGACGTACGCGATCGCGATGCCTACGCACAGCACAGTCCCGATCACACCGGTGACGAGCCCCGCCTTCGCGACACCCCGGTTCGTGGCCTGCCCGGCCCGCACGCGGCGGGTGGCGACGACGCCCGTGACGATCGCGGCGATGCCCAGCAGGATGCCGACAAAGTTCAGCAGCGGCACCCAGCACAGCAGGATCGCCAGCACGCCGAGCACGAGCGCCGCGACGCCGAGGCCGTTGCGCGGGGCGGCGCCGTAGGTCTCGTTGCCGTACCCGCCGTACTGCTGGCCGCCGTACTGCTGGCCGCCGTACTGCTGGCCGTAGCCGCTCTGCTGGCCGTGCTGCTGCTCGTACCCGCCCTGCTGCCCGTAGCCGGGCTGTCCCTGCTGGCCGTACCCACCCTGCTGGCCGTACCCGCCCTGGGGGTCCTGGTCGTTCGACGGCGTCGACATCGCGTCCTCCGGTCGCTCGGCTGACCCCGATCGTCGCAGCCGCGGCGGCGCGCGGCCCGCCGGGACACCCCGCGGCTCGCCCGGGCGGGTCAGGACCCGTCGACGGTGCCGTCGTTGATCGCCAGGCGGTCGGCGACGTACGGGAAGACGACGGTGAAGCAGACCGCGACCACGGCGGCCGCCACGAGCAGGCTGACCAGCGCCCGCAGCCACCACGGCCCGGGCAGGAGGCGCCACCACCACGCGTACACGGACGCCCCCTCAGCCCGCCGCCAGCGCCGGCGGGTCGCCCGCCGAGCGGTCCTGCACCGACTCCAGCAGCGCGTGCACGACGTAGCGCTCGCGCGCGGAGTGCATGGGGTGGCAGGCCGTCATCGTCAGCCACGCCTCGGTGGGCTCCTCGCCGGGCCGGTCGGGCACGGGGGCGATGACGGACACCTGCTGGGGCCGCACCACCTCCCAGGAGCGCACCCGGTACGTGAACCACTGGGTCGCGGTGCCCACGACGACGGCGTCGCCCTCCTGCAGGTCGGCGACGAGGTGGAACGGCTTGCCGTAGGTGACGCGGTGCCCGGCCAGGGCGAAGTTGCCGACCACGCCGGGCATGGCCGTCTCCTCGTAGTGGCCGACGCCGTCCTTCAGCTCCTCCGTGCCGGTGCCCTCGACGACGGGCACGGCGTAGTCGGCGCCGAAGCGCGGCACGTACAGGACGGCGAAGGCCTCCCCCGCCGGCGGCGCCACCACGAGGTCGGGCTCCGGGTCGGGTTCCGGCTCCGCGGGGGCCGCGGGTCCGGGGGCGTCGTCGGCGGTCCAGCGCTCCTCCAGGGAGGCGACCGTGGCGGCCTGCGCGCGGCCGCTGGACAGGTCGGTCCACCACAGCTGCCAGGCGACGAACAGCAGCGTGAGCACGCCGGCGGTCACGAGCAGCTCCCCGACGACGCCGGTCGTCCGGCGCAGCGCCTCGCGGCCCCTCACGCGGTGGCCCGGGCGTGCTCGAGGGCCAGCGGGCCGTCGTAGGCCTCGAAGCGCAGCGCGCCGTCGGTGCTGACCTCGTAGCCGAGGCCGTAGGCGGCGACGTACTGGCGGTACACGGCGACGGCGGCACTGGTCTCCAGCGCCGCGGTCAGCGCCGCCGGGTCGCCGATCGCGGCGATGCGGTAGGGCGGGGAGTAGGTGCGGCCCTGCAGCACGAGGACGCTGCCCACGCACCGGACCGCGGACGTGGACACGAGCCGCTGGTCCATCACCTGCACGGCCTCCGCGCCCGCCGACCACAGCGCGTTGACGACGGCCTCGACGTCCTGCTGGTGCACGACGAGGTCGTCGGGCGCGGCGCCGGCCGGGCGCGGCACCGTGGTCGGGGCGTCGTCGAGGACGACCGCCACGCCGGGTCCCTCGACGGGCAGCGCGCCGGAGGCGGCGCCGAGGGCGGGGTCGGTGAGCGGGTCGGTGAAGGGTTCGCCGGCGGGGGCCGCGGCGGCGCCGGCGCTGAGCCGCTCCACCTCCGCGCGCAGCCGCGCCACCTGCGCCGAGCCGTCCTCCACGGCCCGCGAGCGCTCGCGCACGAGGGCGCCGAGGTCCTGGGTGTCCGAGCGCAGGTCGTCACCGCCGGAGGTGACGGCGCTGGTGGCGAACAGCAGGCCGGCGGCGGCGAAGACGGCGCCGACCGCGAGGCGGCTGCCGGCGCGCTCGGGGCGGGGGCGCAGGGACGGTCGCCGCACCAGGTCCGCCTCCCGCCCGTCCCCTCGGGGACCGTCCTCGCTCGATGCCGTTGCTCCGAGTCACCGCTGGTCGGCGCAGCGTCCACCGTGCGACCGGTGACCGACCGTCCTCCGACTACGCTAACCAGTGTCGACCGCCGAGCCGACCAGACGAGCCGACCCCGGAGGTGCCCCGTGCCCGACTCCCCGCTGCGCCGCAGGAAGCAGCGCGACGCGACGACGGACGGGGCGGACGCGGCCACGACCCCGGCGGGCGGGGCCTCGCCCGCCGCGGCGGAGGGGGGCGGGAAGCCCTCCCGGCGCGACCGGCGCCGCGAGGAGGTCGTCGACGACGGCAGCGACCGCGCGCTGGCGGCCCGCAACCGGCTGACGCCCCGCTGGTGGGTCTTCGTCATGCTCGGGCTGATGCTGCTGGGCCTGGTGTGGATCGTCGTCTTCTACCTGACGCAGGCCCGCTTCCCGGTCCCGGACATCGGCAACTGGAACCTCGTCGCCGGCTTCGGCCTCGTGCTGGTCGGCTTCGCGATGACCACGCGCTGGCGCTGACGGGCCGCTGCCCGTCGTGGTCGTCCGCACCCGGGCGGACCCGTCCCCCGGGAGGGGGCCGTCCCCCGGGAGGGGGCCGTCCGGGTGACGTGAACCCGCCCCCCTGACGTCACGTCAGGGTAGTGTCGGGCCTCGTCCTCGGTCACTGTGCGTGACCTCTCATGCGAGGTGGGAGCTCCGGTGCAACTGCACGTCGTCTACCGCTCGCACGGCGGGGAGAACGCCAAGGGCCGGCCGGACTGGTACTCCAAGCGCCTCGCGCTGGCGTCCTTCGCGCGCGCGGTCGAGGAGGCCGGCGTGCCCGTGGACGTGCTCCACCTCAGCGACGGCGAGCCGTCCGCGGACCGGCTGGACCTGATGCGCGCCGGCGGGCGCGTCGTGACCTTCCGCGGCGGCAGCAACCGGCGCAGCTACCTGAAGGCCCTCGACCTGGCGCGGCGCTCGGACTGGGACGACGACGACGTCGTGCTGCTGGCCGAGGACGACTACCTGTGGCGCCCGGACGCGCTGCGCTCGCTCGTCGCGGCCGCCGGGCGGCGCCGCAGCGAGTACTGGGCGCCCTACGGCACCGGCACCCACGACGACATCGACGGCCGCCGGCCGCCGCGCGCGAACCGCGGGGAGTCCGAACTGCCGGAGTTCGCCGTGCGCTGGGTGCCGCACGAGAGCACCACGAGCACGTTCGCCGCGCGGCTGGGCGCCCTGCGCCAGGACCACCGGCTGATGGTGCTGTGCTGCCTGTCGGGCGGGGACTTCGACCTCACGACGTGCCTGACGCTGCAGGGGGTGCGCCGCTTCTCGCTGCGCGACCTGGTGGTGCACCACCCCGTGCCCGGGTCCCCGGTGCCGAAGCGCGCGGCGCGCTGGGTCTACCTCGCGGTCCTGCGCGCGGCGGTGGACCTGCGGGCGCTGCGCCGGCCCTCGCGCCGCCGCACCCTGACGGCCGCCGACCCGGCGGTGTGCACCCACGCGGAGACGGGCTGGCTGGCGCCGCACCCGGCGGGCCGGCCGGACTACTGGGAGGCCGTCGCCGAGGACACCCGGCGCTGGCTGGCCGAGCGCGAGCGCGCCGCGACGGGGACGGCACCGGGGACGGCGACGGGTGTCGGGCGCGACGGCCTCGGCGAGCCCGCGGGCGCCGGCCGTCCCTGACCGGGTCGCCCGTCCACAGGAGTTGTCCACCAGTCCGTCCACACCCTGTGGACAGCTGTGGGCAACACGCTCGAGCCGTCCACAGGGTGTGGTGCTCCCGGTGGACGACGTCCCTGTCGGCCCCCTCAGAGGGTGAAGCGGGCCGCCGCGTACGCCAGGAGGGCCACGACCACGAGCGCCACGGCACCCAGGCCGGCCGCCTGGACCAGCCGGGGCGAGCGCCGCGTCCGGGCCAGGACCGCGGCCACCGCGGCCCCGGTGACCAGCCCGCCCAGGTGCGCCTGCCAGGAGATGCCGGGCACGAACACCCCGATGGCGAAGTTGATGGCGACCAGCGCCAGCACCTGACCGGACTGCCGCCCCAGGTGCCGGTTGACGACGAACAGGGCGCCGAACAGGCCGAAGACCGCGCCGGAGGCGCCGACCGTGCTGACCCCCGCCGTCATCGGCAGCAGCGTCGCGCCCGCCGCCCCGCCCAGCGCCGACAGCAGGTACAGAGCCGTGAAGCGCGCCCGTCCCAGCAGCGGCTCCAGGTACTGCCCCACCAGCCACAGCGCGTACATGTTGAACAGCACGTGGATCGGCGTCGGGGCGTGCAGGAACGCCGACGTCAGCGGCTGCCAGTAGTTGCCGGCCGCGAACGCCCACGGGTACGCCGACACCTGGTTGGTCAGGACCAGGTAGGCGTACACCCGCGGGTCGACGACGAACTGCGCCAGGTACATCAGCGCGCACACCACGACGACCGTCTTGGTGACCGCGGTGTCCCCGCTGCGCACCGCGCCGCCGAAGGTGGTGCGCGGGGCGCGCGCGCCCCGGTTGGCCTCCGCGACGCAGTCCACGCAGTGGAAGCCCACCGCGGCCGGGCGCTGGCAGTCCGGGCACGCGGGGCGCCCGCACCGCTGGCAGCGGACGTAGCTCTCCCGGTCGGGGTGGCGCGGGCAGACCGAGACCCCACCGGGCGGGGGCGTCGGTGGGGTCCCGGGGGTGCTCACGTCAGGTCGCGGTCCGCGACGGCCTCAGGAGCGCTCGACGTCGACGCTCTCGATGACGACGGGCTCGCGGGGCGCGTCCCCGGGGCCGGTCGCCACCGTGGCGATCGCGTCGACGACCTGGCGGCTGGCGTCGTCGGCGACCTCGCCGAAGATCGTGTGCTTGCCGTTGAGGTGCGGGGTCTCGGTGACGGTGATGAAGAACTGCGAGCCGTTGGTGCCGCGGCCGCCGACCTTGCCGGCGTTCGCCATGGCGAACAGGTACTTGCGGTCGAAGCGCAGCTCGGGGTGGATCTCGTCGTCGAACTGGTAGCCGGGGCCGCCGCGGCCGTCGCCGCGCGGGCAGCCGCCCTGGACCATGAAGCCGTCGATGATGCGGTGGAAGGTGAGGCCGTCGTAGAACGGGTCGGTCCGCGTGTCACCGCTGACCGGGTCCTGCCACTCCTTGGTGCCCTCCGCCAGGCCGACGAAGTTGGCCACCGTCTTGGGGGCGTGGTTCTCGAACAGCTCCAGGCGGATGTCGCCGTGGTTGGTGTGCAGCGTCGCGTGCATGGCCGCCATCCTCCCACGGGCCCCGCGGGCGGCCTCCCGGACGTCGGGCGAGCCGGTCCGCTCGTGGGGGTCTGGTGGTGATCTCCGCTGGCCGTGCGGCCCGGGGCACGACAGGCTGGGGGTCGTCGTTGACCCGGACCAGTCCCCGGACCGCCGCCGGCGAGCAGACGGCGGCGGCGGGACGGGCGGAGCGCACGAGGAGGAGGAACGGATGTCGCACAGGAAGACCCGCGCGGAGGTCCTGCAGGCCCAGGTCAAGGACCACGGGACCGCGCTGGCCGAGAAGGTCAACCCGACCGTCGAGGTGGCCGTCGAGCGCGCGAAGGAGGCCGCCACGGCGGCCCGCACCTGGGCCGGGCCGCACGTCGGGCACGCCGCCGAGTGGGCCGGGCCGCGCGCGGCCGCCGCCCGCGACTGGGCCGGGCCGCACGTCGGGCACGCCGCCGAGTGGGCCGGGCCCCGCGCCGCCGCCGCCCGCGACTGGGCCGCCCCGCACGTCAAGGACGGCTGGGAGAAGTCCGTGGCCGTGGCCGCCCCCGCGGCCGCCGCGGCCGCCGCGAAGGTGACGCCCGCCGTCGACGCCACCCGGGACAAGCTGGTCGACGACCTGCTGCCCCGCGTGCGCGAGGCCGTGCAGTCGGCGTCCTCCAGCGCCCAGCACGCCGCGGCGCCCGCGCTGGCCGCCACGGCCGGTGCCGCCACGGCGGGCAAGGCGGCCGCCGGGGTGGCCGGCAAGCGCTCCAGCGACGCGCTGGCCGTGCTGCGCGGCGAGGTCGAGGTGAAGCGCAAGAAGAAGGGGCGCGGCCGCAAGGTCCTGCTGGTGGCGCTCGTGCTGGGCGTGGGCGCCGCGGCGTTCTCCGCCGTC
Source organism: Kineococcus haloalkalitolerans (assembly GCF_050871905.1). Classification (NCBI taxonomy): domain Bacteria; kingdom Bacillati; phylum Actinomycetota; class Actinomycetes; order Kineosporiales; family Kineosporiaceae; genus Kineococcus; species Kineococcus haloalkalitolerans. Next base: position 19,994 of record NZ_JBJLSH010000003.1, on the reverse strand, counting down.
AAGCGCCGCGGCGAGGAGGACCCGTGGGCCACGCCGGGCACCGCGTGGTCCCCGGCGACGGGGCCCGCCCCGGCCCCCAGCCCGTCCTCCACGGCCCCCGGCACCGCTGCCGCGTCGACCCCGCCGGTCTCCGAGGTCGCCACCGAGATCCCCGCGGAGTCCTCCGCCGGCTCGGACACCGGCTCGGCGACGAGCACCACCACGGACGTGGACCCGACCACGGGCTCGACGACGCCGCCCGTGACGGCGCCCCCCGGTGCCGCCGTGGAGACCGAGCTGGACACCGAGGGCGGCACGCCCGCCGAGGACGCGCAGGTGCGGCCGGCGCCCGAGGAGGGCGACGAGAAGAAGTCCTGAGGCGACCGCCCCGGGACGACGACGGGCCCTCCCCACCGGTCGGTGGGGAGGGCCCGTCGTTCGTGAGGGTGGAGACGAGGGGACTCGAACCCCTAACCCCCTGCTTGCAAAGCAGGTGCGCTACCAGTTGCGCCACGCCCCCGGGACCGCTGTCCCGCGGTGACCCGCTACCGGGTCGTCGTCGTCAGCGGACGGTGTCGGTGGCCTCGGCCCACAGGTCGCGCTCGGCCTTCGAGGAGGCCCTGCGGCGCCACGCGAACGCCGCACCTGCGACAGCCGCCACCACGAGCAGCTTCTTCACCGGGACCTCCGCGGGGTTCGGGGGTGGGCCTAGGAGGACTTGAACCTCCGACCTCTTCCTTATCAGGGAAGCGCTCTAACCGACTGAGCTATAGGCCCGGAGCCACGCGTGCGCGGCGGGACACCACCTTACCGGACACCCGCGGGTGCCTCGACCGGTGCGCCGCGCCCGCGGGTCAGTCGTCGGACAGCGTGACGTGCAGGCCGCCGACGAGCGCGGCGCACACGTTGTACAGGAACGCCGCCAGCGTCGACAGCGCCGTCAGGAGCACCACGTCGACGACCGCGATGACCGTCGCCAGCGAGATGACCCTGCCGAAGCCGACGTAGTCGAGCAGGTTGAGGTCCACCTCGTCGCCCACGACGTCGCGCAGCAGGCCGTCCAGGTCGGAGAAGACGCCCATGCCGTCCAGGACGGCCCACACGACGCCGGTCGCCACGACCAGCGCGATGCCGACCGCCACCGACAGCAGGAACGACAGCTTGGTCACCGACCACGGGTCCACCCGCGCCAGCGTCAGCCGCACGCGGCGGGGGACGCTGTCGACGCCCTGGCGCTGCGGCCGGCCCGCCCCGTCCGCCCCGCGCCCGGCGGACGCCTTCGAGGACGCGGCGGACGAGGAGGACGTGGACGGCGCCGTGCGTTCCGCAGGGGTCACTGGTCGCCTCCGGTGTCGGTGTCGGTCGCGCTGCCGGTGCCGCCCGGCTCACCGGGGCCGCCCGCGCGCGGGTCCTGCGACGGTACGCCATCGCCGGACCCGGGTGCAGCGTCCTCGACGAGCGCGGCGTCCGCCACCGGGGCGTCCGACTCGCCGCGGGCGGCCGCGGCGTCGTCGCCGGGGCCGGCCACGTCCTCGTCGGCGCCCACGTCCGCCGGGTCGACCGGGGCGCCGCCACCGCCCTCGACGCCCACCGCCTCCTCGACGGCGTCGGCGACCTGCTCGACCTCCTCCTCGGCGGCCCGCTCGACGTTGCGCGCCACCGCGATGATCCGGTCGCCGTCCTCCGGCTTGGCGAAGGTGACGCCCATCGTGTCGCGGCCCTTGGAGGGCACCTCGTCCACGCGCGAGCGCACGACCCGCCCGCCCTGCATGACGACGAGGACCTCGTCCTCGCCGCTGACGGTGAGCGCCCCGACGAGGTCGCCGCGCGCCTCGGCGACCTTGGCGACCTTGATCCCGAGGCCGCCGCGGCCCTGGCGCCGGTACTCGGCGATGCGGGTGCGCTTGGCGTAGCCGAGCTCGGTGACCACGAAGACGTCCAGGTCGTCGGAGGCCACGGCCATCGCCAGCAGCTCGTCGCCGTCGCGGAACTTCATGCCCGTGACCCCGGAGGTGGCGCGGCCCATCGGGCGCAGCGTGGCGTCGTCGGCGGTGAACCGCACGCTCATGCCCTTGCGGGAGACGAGGAACAGGTCCTCGCCCTCCCCCACGAGGGCCGCGGCGAACAGCTCGTCGTCGACCTCCTCGCCGTCCTCGGCGGTCCGCTGGCGCAGGTTGATCGCGATGAGGCCGCCGGAGCGGTTGGAGTCGTACTCCGACAGCCGCGTCTTCTTCACCAGTCCCGCGCGGGTGGCCAGCACCAGGTACGGCGCCTGCTCGTAGTCCTCGATGTCGAGGACGGCGACGATGCGCTCGCCCGGCTGGAACGCCAGCAGGTTGGCCACGTGCTGGCCGCGGCCGTCGCGGCCGGCCTCCGGCAGCTCGTACCCCTTGGCCCGGTAGACGCGGCCCAGGTTGGTGAAGAACAGCAGCCAGTGGTGGGTCGTCGTGGTGAAGAAGTGCTCCACGACGTCGTCCTCGCGCAGGCTCGCCCCCCGCACGCCGCGCCCGCCGCGCCGCTGCGCGCGGTACAGGTCGGTGCGGGTGCGCTTGGTGTAGCCGCCGCGGGTGACGGTGACGACGACGTCCTCGACGGGGATGAGGTCCTCGACGCTCATGTCGCCCTCGAAGGGCAGCACGGTCGTCTTCCGCTCGTCGCCGTACTTGGCGACGATCTCGCCGAGCTCGTCGCCGACGATGCGCCGCTGCCGCTCGGGGCGGGCGAGGATGTCGTTGAAGTCGGCGATGCGCCGCTCCAGCTCGTCGTGCTCGTCGGTCAGCTTCTGCCGCTCCAGGGCGGCCAGGCGGCGCAGCTGCATGTCGAGGATGGCGCGCGCCTGCTCGTCGTCGATCTCCAGCAGCCCCATGAGGCCGTCGCGCGCCGCGTCGACCGTCGCGGAGCCGCGGATGAGGGAGATGACCTCGTCGAGGGCGTCGAGCGCCTTCAGCAGCGCGCGCAGGATGTGGGCGCGGGCCTCGGCCTGGCGCAGCCGGTAGCGGGTGCGCCGCTGCACGACCTCGAGCTGGTGGGCGATCCAGTGCTTGAGGAACGCGTGGATCGGCAGGGTGCGCGGCACCCCGTCGACCAGCGCCAGCATGTTCGCGCCGAAGGTCTGCTGCAGCTGGGTGTGCTTGTACAGGTTGTTCAGCACGACCTTGGCGACGGCGTCGCGGCGCAGCACGACGACCAGGCGCTGGCCCGTCTTGCCGGAGGTGTGGTCCTGCACGTCGGCGATGCCGGCCAGGCGGCCCTCGCGGGCCAGGGTGGCGATCGAGTCGGCGAGGTTGTCCGGGTTGACCTGGTAGGGCAGCTCGCTGATGACCAGGCAGGTGCGGCCCTGGATCTCCTCGACCTCCACGACGGCGCGCATCGTGATGGCGCCGCGGCCGGTGCGGTAGGCGTCGTCGATGCCGCGGTAGCCGAGGATCTGCGCGCCCGTGGGGAAGTCGGGCCCCTTGATGCGCTGGAGCATCGCCGCGAGCTGCTCCTCGTCGGTCGCCTCCGGGTGCTGCAGCAGCCACTGCACGCCGTCGGCGACCTCGCGCAGGTTGTGCGGCGGGATGTTCGTGGCCATCCCGACGGCGATGCCGGCCGAGCCGTTGACCAGCAGGTTCGGGAACCGGCTGGGCAGGACGTCCGGCTCCTGCGAGCGCCCGTCGTAGTTCGCGGAGAAGTCGACGGTGTCCTCGTCGATGTCCCGCACGACCTCCATGGCCAGCGGCGCCAGGCGGCACTCGGTGTACCGGTAGGCGGCGGCCGGGTCGTTGCCGGGCGAGCCGAAGTTGCCCTGCCCGTCGACCAGCGGGTAGCGCAGCGACCAGTCCTGCGCCAGGCGCACGAGGGCGTCGTAGATGGAGCTGTCGCCGTGCGGGTGGTAGTTCGACATCACGTCGCCGACGACGCGGGCGCACTTGTAGTACCCGCGGTCGGGCCGGTACCCGCCGTCGTACATCGCGTACAGCACGCGCCGGTGGACCGGCTTGAGGCCGTCGCGCACGTCGGGGAGCGCCCGGGACACGATGACGCTCATCGCGTAGTCCAGGTAGGAGCGCTGCATCTCCAGCTGCAGGTCGACCTGCTCGACGCGGTTGCCGACGGGGGGTTCGGTGGTGCTCTCGCTCACGGCGTGGTGCCCTTCTGGCGGTCTGGCGGCGGTCGTCGTGCGGGAACCGGGCGGGGCCGGGCGCGGGCCCGGCATCGCCGGCTACACGTCGAGGAACCGCACGTCGCGGGCGTTGCGCTGGATGAAGCCGCGGCGGGACTCCACGTCCTCGCCCATGAGCACGGCGAAGATGGCGTCGGCCGCGGCGGCGTCCTCGAGGGTGACCTGCAGCAGGGTGCGGTGCGCCGGGTCCATCGTCGTCTCCGACAGCTCGTCCCAGTTCATCTCGCCCAGCCCCTTGTAGCGCTGGACGGCGTTCTCCTTGGGCAGCTTCTTGCCGGCCTCGCGCCCGGCCGCGATGAGGGCGTCGCGCTCGCGGTCGGAGTAGGCGAACTCGTGCGCCTGCCCGCCCATCCACTTGATCCGGTACAGCGGCGGCTGCGCCAGGTAGACGTGGCCGTTCTCCACCAGCGGCTTCATGTACCGGAACAGCAGCGTCAGCAGCAGCGTGCGGATGTGCTGCCCGTCGACGTCCGCGTCGGCCATGATGATGATCTTGTGGTACCTCAGCTTGTCGAGGCTGAAGTCCTCGCCGATGCCGGTGCCGAACGCCGTGATGAGCGACTGCACCTCCTGGTTGCCCAGGGCGCGGTCCAGGCGCGCCTTCTCGACGTTGAGGATCTTGCCGCGGATGGCGAGGATCGCCTGGGTGCGCGGGTCGCGGCCGCGGGTGGCCGAACCGCCCGCGGAGTCGCCCTCGACGATGAACACCTCGCACTCGGCGGGGTTGCGCGACTGGCAGTCCTTGAGCTTGCTGGGCATGGAGTTGCGCTCCATGAGGCTCTTGCGGCTGGTGTCGCGCGCCTTGCGGGCCGCCATGCGCGCCACGGCCGCGCCGACCGCCTTCTGCGCGATGACCCGCGCCTCCTTGGGGTTGGCGGCGAACCAGTGCCCCAGGTGCTCGCGCACCTGCTGCTGCACGAACGTGCGGGCGATCGTGTTGCCCAGCTTCGTCTTCGTCTGCCCCTCGAACTGCGGCTCGCCGAGCTTGACGGAGATCACCGCGGTCAGGCCCTCGCGGATGTCGGCGCCCTCGACGGCCGTCTTGTCCTTGAGGACGTCGCGGACGTAGTCGCCCACCAGCGTCGTCAGCGCGCCGCGGAACCCGGCCTCGTGGGTGCCGCCCTCGGAGGTGTTGATGGTGTTCGCGTACGTGAACACCGACTCCGTGTAGGCGGTCGTCCACTGCAGGGCCAGCTCGACGGAGATGCCGCGCTCGGTGTCCTCGGCCTCCAGCGCGATGACCGACTCGTGCAGCGGGTCGTTCTTCTTCAGCGAGTTCACGTGGGTGACGTAGTCGACGAGCCCGCCGTCGTAGCGGAAGGTGACCTCGCGCTCGGTCTTGACGTCGGTCGACTCAGCCTCCCCCTCGTCCTCGGGGTGCGCGCGCTCGTCGACCAGGCAGATGGTTAGGCCCTTGTTGAGGAACGCCATCTGCTGGAAGCGGGTGCGCAGCGTGTCGAAGGAGAACTCGGTCGTCTCGAACGTCTCGGCGCTGGGCCAGAACGTGACGGTCGTGCCGGTCTCGTCGGTGTCCTCGCCCTGCGCCAGCGGCGCCACGGGCACGCCGTCGGCGTAGGACTGCCGCCACACCGAGCCCTGCCGGCGGATCTCCACCTCGAGCTTCCGCGACAGCGCGTTGACGACGGAGATGCCCACGCCGTGCAGGCCGCCGGAGACGGAGTACCCGCCGCCGCCGAACTTGCCGCCCGCGTGCAGCACCGTGAGGACGACCTCGACGGCCGGGCGGCCCTCGCCGGCCATGACGTCGACGGGGATCCCGCGGCCGTTGTCCTCCACGCGCACCCCGCCGTCGACGGTCAGGGTCACGCGGATGGTGTCGCAGTGCCCGGCCAGCGCCTCGTCGACGGAGTTGTCGACGACCTCGTAGACGAGGTGGTGCAGGCCGCGCTCACCGGTGGAGCCGATGTACATGCCGGGGCGCTTGCGCACCGCCTCCAGGCCCTCGAGGACGGTGATGGCGTCGGCGCCGTACTCGCCGCCCACGGCCCCGTCGGTGCTCACCGTGCCGTCGGGCGCCACGGCGTCCGCGAGGGAGGGGACCCCGGAAGGCGTGGCGGGGGCGGCGGAGGCGTCCGCGGGGGTGGGCTGGGGGGTGTCCTCGGGACGGTCCTCGTTCGGCACGGTGATGCGAGCTCCCTCCGGTGGGGCGGCCGTGCGGGACCGGCGCGGGGGACCTCGCGGGCCCGTGACGCCAGAGGCCCGTCGACCGCCAGGTTCTCCCCGATCCTACCCCGCCGGGCCCCCGCCCCTCGCGTCCTGAGGCCCTGTGGCGCCCCCTGCGCGGCGCGACCCCCCGCGCGCGTGGTCCCCCACACGAGCGGGGGGCCGTCCGTGCCGGGGCGCGTCCGCGGCCCGCGCCCTCGCCGTGCCCCGTCGCACCTCCCGTCGCAGCGGGTGGAGCGCCGGTCAGCCGTAGGTGTCGCGCGGCCCCCGCCCGCCCGGGGCCGAGCGCCCGCCCCTGCGCCACGACGGGCTGCGCGGCCCGCGCACGACGACCTTGGTGACGACCCCGTGCCCCAGCTCCTCGTCGAGGCGGCGCACCAGGTGGCTGGTCAGCAGCCGCACCTGGGTGGCCCACGCCGTGGACTCCGCGCGCACGACGAGCGTGCCGTCGGTCAGCGACTCCGGCTCGCAGTGCCCCGCCAGGTCCGGGCCCACCACGACGTCCCAGCGCCCGAACGCCCCGCCCACGGCGACCGGCTGCTCCCAGCCGCGCTCGCCCACCAGCCGCGACAGCGTCGAGTCGAGCGTCTGGGGGTCGCGGGCGTCGGGGTGGGCGCCCGATCGCACCGAGGCGTCCGGGCGGCGCGGACGGCCCGCCACCGGACCCCCGGCGACGTGCTCGGCGAAGGTGCGGGCGGTGGTCCGGCCGCCCAGCGGCTGCACGCCCGGGCGCAGCCCCTTCGCCGCGGCCGCCGCCCGCGCCCGGCCCAGCGCCGTGCGGGCCAGGTCCGCGCCCGTGGGCTCGTCCTCGCCCGGCGGCGGGCCGGTGGCCGCCTCCGGCAGCAGCGGCGCGTCGGCGTCGCCGTCCAGCTCCCCCGGGTCCTCACCGGGCGGCTCGCCGGGTCCGCCCGGCTCGTCCGGCTCCTCAGGCGGCACGGACGGCGCTCCCGCTCGTGACGTCCACCCGGTCGGCGCCACCGCCGCGCAGCGCGGGCGGCACGTCCTCGGGCACGGCCGCCGTCACCAGCACCTGCTCCGCGCCGGCGACCACCTCGGCCAGCCGCGCGCGCCGGCCGGCGTCCAGCTCGGCGAACACGTCGTCGAGGACGAGGACGGGCCCGCCGGGGTCGTCCAGCTCGTCGTCGGTCAGCAGCAGCCGGTAGCTGGCCAGCCGCAGCCCCAGGGCCACCGACCAGCTCTCGCCGTGGCTGGCGTACCCCTTGGCGGGCATGCCGCCCAGGGTGAGGACGAGGTCGTCGCGGTGCGGGCCGACCAGGCACACCCCCCGGTCCAGCTCGGCGGGGCGCTGCTCGGCGGCCTGCGCCAGCAGCGCGTCGCGCAGCTCCCCCCGCCCCGGGACGGCCCCGCCGGGGGTCGTCGCGACGCCCTCGGCCAGCAGCGGCAGCGCGCTGCGGTAGCCCAGCTCCAGCTCGCCCTGCCCCGCGCTGACCGCCCGGTACGCCTCGGAGGCGGGACCGCGCAGGTCCTCCAGCAGCCGCAGCCGCGCCGCCAGCAGCTCCGCGCCGAGCTCGGCGAGCTGGGCGTCCCACACGTCGAGGGTGCCGGGGTCCCCGCGGCCCGAGCGCAGCGCCGGCCCCGCCGACTTCAGCAGCGCCGTGCGCTGGCGCACGACGCGGTCGTAGTCGGCGCGCAGGCCCGCCACCCGCGGCCAGCGCGTCACCAGCAGGTCGTCCAGGTAGCGCCGGCGCCCGTCGGGGTCGCCCTTGACCAGCGCCAGGTCCTCGGGGGCGAACAGGACGCTGCGCAGCGTGCCCAGCACCTCCCGGGGGCGGCGCACGGGGGCGCCGTTGAGCCGCGCGCGGTTGGCGCGGCCGGGGGTGATCTCCAGCTCGACCAGGGCCCGCCGGCCGCCGCGGGCCAGCTCGGCGCGCACCACGGCCCGGGAGGCGCCCTGCCGCACGAGCGGCGCGTCCCCGGACACGCGGTGGCTGCCGAGCGTGGCCACGTAGCCGACGGCCTCGACGAGGTTGGTCTTGCCCTGCCCGTTCAGGCCCACGAACGTCGTCGTGCCGGGCCGCAGGTCGAGCTCGAGCCGCTCGTAGGAGCGGAAGTCGGCCAGCGACAGGTGCGCGACGTGCACGCGGGGCCTAGTGGGTGGAGCCGGTACCGGAGGTCGGCCCGGCGTCCGTGACGGCGTGCCCGCCGAACTGGTTGCGCAGCGCCGCGACGGCCTTGATCGACGGGGAGTCCTCCTGGCGGGAGGAGAAGCGCGCGAACAGCGCGGCCGCGAGGACCGGCATGGGCACGGCGTTCTCCACGGCCTGCTCCAGCGTCCAGCGGCCCTCGCCGGAGTCCTGCGCGTACCCGCGCAGGTTCGCCAGCTTCGGGTCCTCCTCCAGGGCGCGCACGAGCAGGTCCAGCAGCCAGGAGCGCACGACCGTGCCGCGCGTCCACGCCTTGAAGACCGCGGGGACGTCCTTGATGATCCCCTTGGCCTCCAGCAGCTCGTAGCCCTCGGCGTAGGCGTGCATCAGCCCGTACTCGATGCCGTTGTGGACCATCTTCGAGTAGTGGCCCGCGCCGACGCCGCCGGCGTGGACGAAGCCCTCCTCGCGCGGGCCGTCGGGGCGCAGCGCGTCGAAGACGGGCATGGCGGCCTGCACGTGGGCGCTGGAGCCGCCGCACATGAGCCCGTAGCCGTTGTCCCTGCCCCACACGCCGCCGGAGACGCCGCAGTCCACGTAGCCGGTGCCGCGCTCGGCCAGGAGCTTGGCGTTGACCTCGTCGTCGGTCCACTTGGAGTTGCCGCCGTCGATGACCAGGTCGCCGTCGCCCAGCAGCGGCGCCAGCGCGGCCACCGTGTCCCGGGTGATCTTGCCGGAGGGCACCATGACCCAGACGACCTTCGGCGAGGGCAGGGCCTCCACGAGGGCGGCGAGGCTGGGCACGTCGGTGACGTCGGGGTTCGGGTCGAACCCGGTCACCTCGACGCCCTTGTCGCGCAGGCGGGCGCGCATGTTGCCACCCATCTTCCCGAGACCGACGAGGCCGATGTGCATGAGCGGGGTCCCTCCGTCTGCCGGCGTCCGCCGGCGGTGCTGTTCGCGGATCGTGCTGTTCACGGGTGGTGGGCCCGCGGGCCGCGCGGGCTCCGCGGGCGGCCGGTCAGCCGGCCAGCCGGACCGGCATCAGCAGGTACCGGTAGCCGGTGTCGTCCTCCCCGTCCTGCTCGTCCTGACCGGTGATGACGGCCGGACGGGTCGGCTGGGTGAACGACAGGCGGGCCCAGGCCGCGCCGAGCGCGCCCAGCCCGTCGAGCAGGAACTGCGGGTTGAAGGCGATGGAGATCTCCTCGCCGACCAGGGTGGCCTCCAGGGCCTCCGACGCCTGCGCGTCGTCGCCCTGGCCCGCCTCCAAGGACAGCACGCCGTCGGTGAAGCGCAAGCGCACCGGGGTGTTGCGCTCGGCGACCAGCGCGACGCGCTTGACGGCCTCCGTCAGCGCGGCCGTGGACACGACGGCGTGGGTGGGCGACTCGGCGGGGAACAGCGAGCGCACCTTGGGGTACTCGCCGTCCACCAGCAGCGACGTGGCGTGCCGGCCGGCGGCCTGGAAGCCGATGAGGTCGCTGCCGCCGTCGGCCAGGGCCATCGTGATCGACCCCGTCGCGCCCAGCGAGCGCGCGACCTCCGACAGCGTGCGGGCGCGCACCAGGGCCACGGCCTCCATGTCCGGCGACGCCGGGTTCCAGCGCAGCTCGCGCACGGCCAGCCGGTACCGGTCGGTGGCCAGCAGGCTGAGCCGGTCGCCCTCGATCTCCATCCGCACGCCCGTGAGGATCGGCAGCGTCTCGTCGCGGCTCGCGGCCACGGTGACCTGGCCGACGGCCTCGGTGAACGCGTCGCCCGGCAGGGTGCCGGAGGACTCGGGCAGGCCCGGCAGCGACGGGTACTCCTCCACCGGCATCGTCAGCAGCGAGAAGCGGCTGCTGCCGCACGTCACGGTGACCTTGGAGCCCTCGGTGACCATGCTCACCGGCCGGCCCGGCAGGCTGCGCGAGATGTCGGCCAGCAGCCGGCCCGAGACGAGCACCGTGCCGGCGGTGCGCACGTCGGCCGGCACCTCCACGCGCGCCGACACCTCGTAGTCGAAGGTCGACAGCGTCAGGGTGCCCTCGTCGGAGGCCTCCATCAGGACACCGGCCAGGACCGGGACGGGCGGCCGGGCCGGCAGCGCGCGGGCCGCCCACGCGACGGCGTCGGCCAGCACGTCGCGCTCGACCTGCAACTCCACCAGGAACCGCCCCCTCACCCGTGCCGGGCCCACCTGCTGCGGGTCCGCTGCGTGCGCGTCCCGCGGCGACGGCTGCGCTCGCGGGCGGCTTCCGACAGTAGTGGAGAGCACCGACCGGGGGGACCCGGGGCGGGGCGGGCGTCCTGCGGGTGCCGGTGGGCACCGGGGCGGCGCGCCCCGGTCAGGCGCTCACCGCTATCGAGCGCTATCGACCGCTATCGCGGCTGTTCGAACACCGCCGGGAGGCCGTCACTCTCCGCGACCACCGCCCGTGCTGGGTCCTCCGTCACGGCCGGCCCCGCCAGGGGCCGTGGAGCCCCTCCCCTGGCCGAGGTCCCCGCCGTCCACCGCCACCTGTCCACACCTCTCGTGGGTGACCTCTTCGTCATGGGGAGGGGTCCATCGTCGTAGTCGCCCGTGTGGAGGCTGTGGACAACCCGGTGTCGTCGCAGGTCAGCGGGCGATCCACCCCCTCCTGTGGATGGGGAGGACCTGCGGACGGCGACCCCGTCGTGTCCACAGGCCCGTGGACGGCCCGGCGGCCGTCCACGGCCGTGCACACCCGGCACGGGGTCCGTCCACCGCTCCTCCACCGGGTTGTCCACCGGCTGTGGCTCCGTCGTCCACAGGTCTGTCCCCAGGGTGTGGACGACTGTGGACGACCTGGTGCGGGAGGGTCCTGGCAGGCCGCGGACGCGCAGGAGCCCCGCACGCGGTGCGTGCGGGGCTCCCGTCGGAGGTCGTCGCGGAGCGGGGCCGGGCGGTGCTCAGGTCACCGCCGGACGCCGTCGGTCAGGCGCCGGCCTGCTTCTTGATGCGGTTGGTCAGCTCGGTGACCTGGTTGTACGTGCTGCGGCGCTCGGCCATCTGCTGCTTGATCTTGCGCTCGGCGTGCATGACCGTCGTGTGGTCCCGGCCGCCGAAGTGCTGGCCGATCTTCGGCAGCGACAGCTCCGTCAGCTCCCGGCACAGGTACATGGCGATCTGGCGCGCCGTCACCAGCGTGCGCGAGCGCGACGTCCCGCACAGGTCCTCCAGCGTCACGCTGAAGTAGGACGCCGTCTGCCCCATGATCGCCGCCGCGGTGATCTCCGGCGTCTCGTCGTTGGGGATGAGGTCGCGCAGCACGATCTCCGCCAGCTGCATGTCCACGGCCTGGCGGTTCAGGCTCGCGAACGCCGTCACGCGGATCAGCGCGCCCTCCAGCTCCCGGATGTTCGAGGAGATCTTGGAGGCGATGTACTCCTTGACGTCGTCGGGCACCTCCAGGCGCTCGCCGATCGCCTTCTTGCGCAGGATGGCGATGCGCGTCTCGAGGTCCGGCGGCTGGACGTCGGTGATCAGCCCCCACTCGAAGCGGCTGCGCATGCGCTCCTCGAAGCCCGACAGCTGCTTCGGCGGCAGGTCGGAGGTGATCACGACCTGCTTGCTGGCGTTGTGCAGCGTGTTGAAGGTGTGGAAGAACTCCTCCTGCGTCTGCACCTTGTTCGACAGGAACTGGATGTCGTCGATGAGGAGGACGTCCACGTCGCGGTACCGGCGCTGGAAGGCCTGGGCCTTGTCGTCGCGGATGCTGTTGATGAAGTCGTTGGTGAACTCCTCGGAGTTCACGTACCGCACCTGCACCCCCGGGTAGAGGTTCTGCGCGTAGTGCCCGATCGCGTGCAGCAGGTGGGTCTTGCCCAGTCCGGACTCGCCGTAGATGAACAGCGGGTTGTAGGCCTTCGCGGGCGCCTCGGCCACCGCCACGGCGGCCGCGTGCGCGAAGCGGTTGCTGGCCCCGATGACGAAGCTCTCGAAGATGTACTTCGGGTTCAGCCGGGCGTTCTCGACCTTCTGCGTCGCCCGCGCCCGCGGCGCCTGCCGGCCCGTGCCCGGCCCGCGCTCGACCTTGTAGCCGGTGAACAGCAGGTCGGGGTCGGAGTCGTCCAGCGGCGAGCCGGTGCCGTACTCGTCCTCGGGGGCGCCGTCCGGACCGCCGTCCGCCGGGTGCGTCCCCCGCGCTTCGGCCTCCAGCGTCCCGACCACGGCGACGCGCTCGCGCTCCAGCGTCGAGGCACCAGCGGCGGAGGACTCCCCCGTCAGCTCCGGCGCCAGGGTCGCCCCGATCGAGGGGTCCACCGTGACCGCGAGCCGCACCGCCAGGCCCAGCTCGTCGCCCAGGGCCCGGGTCAGCGGCTCGCGGACCTTCTGCTCGATGACCTCCTTGGTGAGGTCGTTGGGCACCGCGAGCAGCGCGGTCCCGTCCAGCAGGCCCAGCGGCCGCGTCAGCCGCACGAAGGCGCGCTGGTGGGGGGTGACCCCGCCCTCGTCCAGTCGCGCGACCGCGCGCTGCCAGACGCTGGGGAAGTCGCCGCCGTCGCTGTCCACTCGAGCCCTCTCCCGTCGTGACGGAACCGTTCGACGGGCTTCGTCCACACCTGAGTCCACAGCTTGTGCACGACGCCCGGGACAGGAGGGGACCGGCCCCGTGGGGGACCCGCCGTGGGCCTCCCCGCGCGGACGTCGGCGCGTCGACCCGGGACGGTAACAACGCCGACGGGCGGCGTTCAAGTGGCGGCCACCGCCGGCCGCCGGGCGGGACGGCCCGCGCTTTGACCCGACCGGCACCGCCCCCGTACTCTGGTGGAGATTGTGCTCCGAGCCGGTAGCGCCCCACGGCCGCGGCGGGAGCCCGGACCTGGCGAGCATGGAGAACTGACGTGAGCAAGCGCACCTTCCAGCCGAACAACCGTCGGCGGGCCAAGACGCACGGCTTCCGCCTGCGCATGCGCACCCGTGCCGGGCGCGCCATCCTCTCCGCGCGCCGCCTGAAGGGGCGCGCGAACCTCTCCGCCTGATCCCGGGGCGACCGCGTGCTGCCCGCGGCGCACCGCCTGCGGCGGCGGGACGAGTTCTCCGCCGCCTTCCGCGGTGCCCGCGCCGGCACGCGTCGCCTCGTCGTCCACTTCTCTCCCGCGGGTGAGCCGGTGGACGGTGCGGACGCCTCCACGGCACCGGCCCACCCCCTGCGGGTGGGCTTCGTCGTGTCCAAGGCCGTCGGCGGGTCCGTCGTGCGGCACCGCGTGCAGCGGCGGCTGCGGCACCTGGCCGCCGCCGCGCTGCCCGGCCTGCCCGCCGGCGGCCTGCTCGTCGTGCGGGCCCTGCCCGCGGCCGCCGACGCCACCTCCGCCGAGCTGGGCTCCGACCTCGACCGCGGGCTGCGCCGCCTCGGTCTGGGGACGCCGCGACCCGAGGCGCAGCGTCCGGGGACCTCGTGACCGGGGACGGCTCGACCGCCGACCCGGTGGCCGCCGACAGCGCCCAGGAGCCCGCCCCGGAGCCTGCGCGCCCCTGGTGGCACCCGGTGCGCTGGCCCTCCGGGCTGCTCGTGCTCCTCGTGCGCGCCTACCAGCTGCTCGTGTCCCCCCTGCTGGGGCCGACCTGCCGCTTCTACCCCTCCTGCTCCGCGTACGCCGTCGAGGCGCTGCGCACCCGCGGGCTCGTCGTGGGCACCTGGCTCACCGTGCGGCGCCTGCTGCGCTGCCACCCGTGGAACCCTGGGGGGGTGGACCACGTTCCGCGGAGAGGCTCGCCGCGGACCAGGTCGGGCCGGTGACCGGCCCGACCGCACCACAGACGGTGCAGGCGGAGCCTCGGCCCCGCCTGCCAGCGCACGGCGACACGTGTGCGCGGTGAGGGGGCCCCGTCCCGGAGGGCCTCGCACACGACCCGCCGCTCAGCCGGCGAGTGAGGGAGAGGACCTGCCCGGATGATCGATTTCTTCTTCGACCTGCTCTACCCCATCCAGTGGGTGGTGGCGTGGATCATGGTCCGCTTCCACGACCTGTTCACGTTCATCGGCCTGGACGCCGAGGGCGGCGCAGCGTGGTCGCTGTCGATCGTCGGCCTCGTCGTCGTCATCCGGACGCTCCTCATCCCGCTCTTCGTCAAGCAGATCAAGGCGATGCGCGGGATGCAGGTCATCCAGCCGGAGATGCGCAAGATCCAGCAGAAGTACAAGGGCAAGTCGGACCCTGCCAGCCGCCAGGCGATGCAGCAGGAGATGATGTCGCTCTACCGGACCTCGGGCACCAACCCGATGGCCAGCTGCCTGCCGATCCTGCTGCAGTCGCCCATCTTCTTCGCCCTCTTCCACACCCTCAACGGCATCGGGCAGGGCCGCTCGATCGGCGCGCTGACCCCTGACCTGGTGGAGCAGGCCGACAACGCGACCATCTTCGGCTCGCAGCTGTCGAGCATCTTCTGGAACTCCTGGGGCACCGGGGACTGGAACACGATCGTCCTCACCGCGGTGATGATCGTGCTGATGTCGGCGTCGCAGTTCGTGACGCAGAAGCAGCTGATGGCGAAGAACACGTCCTCCGCCTCGATGGAGAACAACCCCTTCGCGCAGCAGCAGAAGCTGATGCTCTACATCCTGCCGATCATCTTCGCCGTCTCCGGCGTCCACTTCCCGATCGGTGTGCTCCTGTACTGGCTGACCACCAACGTGTGGTCGATGGGCCAGCAGTTCGTCGTCATCCGGCGCATGCCCAACCCCGGTTCGCTGGCGGAGAAGGAGCTGGCCGAGCGCCGCGCCCGCCGCGCCGCGCGCCGCGGCGAGGTCCTGCCCGAGGCCCCGGCCGGCTCGGAGCACACAGCGACCGCCGTCGCACCGCCCCGCCGCCAGCGCCAGCAGCCCCGCAAGGGCGGCAGCCGCGAGCAGCGTCAGAAGCGGCCCGGCACCAAGCCGCAGCAGCGCTGAGGACGACCCAGACCCAGGGACCGCGGCCCGCGCCGCGGGCCGGTACCAGCCAGCCACCGTGCGGTGGCGCGCGAGGAGGACGAAGCACGTGAACGGCACGACGGGCGCCGTCGAGGCGCAGGACGACCAGCGGGACGAGCAGGACGCTCCGGCCAGCGCGGCTGCGCCGGCGACGCGGACCGCGCAGTCGCGGCTCGAGGAGGAGGGGGACGTCGCGGCCGACTACCTCGAGGAGCTCCTCGACATCGCCGACCTCGACGGCGACATCGACATCGACATCGAGAACGGCCGCGCGTCGGTCGCCATCGTCGCCGACGAGGCCGGCACCCCGGCCCTGCGGCGGCTCGTCGGCCGGGACGGCGAGGTCCTCGAGGCGCTGCAGGAGCTGACGCGCCTGGCCGTCCAGGCCTCCACCGGCGACCGCACGCGGCTGCTGCTGGACGTGGCCGGACACCGTGCGGCCAAGCGCACCTCCCTGGTCGCCCAGGCGCAGGAGGTCGTGGACCGGGTCCGGACGTCGGGCGAGGCCGAGCGCATGGAGCCCATGTCGGCGTTCGAGCGCAAGGTCGTCCACGACGCCGTGGCCGCCGCCGGACTGCACAGCGAGTCCGAGGGCGAGGAGCCGCAGCGCCGCGTCGTTGTCCTGCCGCGCGAGGTCGCGGGCGGTGACGCAGCGGGCGGCTGAGCCGGTCGGCACCGCGTCCCCGGTAGGGTGACGGGGTGTCTGACGAGCTCCCCGAGGGGGGGGGGGGGGGGGGGGGGGGGGGGGGGGGGGGCGGGCGGGGGGGGGGGGGGGGGGGGGGGGGGGGGGGGGGGGGGGGGGGGGGCCGGGGCGCGCGCCCCCCGGGGGGGGGGGGCGGGCGGCCCCCCCCCCCCCCCGGCGGGCGGCCCCCCCCCCCCCCCCCCCCCCCCCCCCTCTGTCGTTGACGGCCCCTCGACGGACGCCGGTGCGGCACCTGCGACGGCAGCCGAGCTCTTCGGGACCGAGGTCGACCGCGCCACCGCCTACGTGCGGCAGCTGGCCACCGCCGGTGTCGAGCGCGGCCTCATCGGTCCCCGCGAGGTCCCCCGCCTGTGGGAGCGCCACCTCCTGAACTGCGCCTACCTCGGCGAGCTCGTCCCCGACGGGGCGACCGTCGTGGACGTCGGCTCTGGCGCAGGGCTGCCGGGCATCCCGCTGGCGCTGGCCCGGCCCGACCTCACCGTGCGGCTCGTCGAGCCGCTGGAGCGCCGCTTCTCCTTCCTCCGCGAGGTCGTCGAGGTGCTCGAGCTGCGCGACCGCGTCGCCGTCGTGCGCGGGCGCGCGGAGGACGTGCGCGGGGAGTTCACCGGCACCGTCGTCACCGCCCGCGCTGTCGCACCCCTGGCCACCCTCTACGGGTGGACCCTGCCGCTGTGCGCCACCGGCGGTCACCTGCTGGCCATCAAGGGCCGGACGGCTGCTGACGAGGTCGCCGCCGCCGCCGACACCCTGCGCTCTCTCGGCATCACCGAGGAGCCGACCATCGAGCACGTCGGGCCGGACGACGGCACGGGCACCACGGTCGTCCGCGTCCCACGGGGCACGGGGCCGCTGCGTACGCCGTCCACCGCCGGAACGGCCGCGCCGCGCCGCCGGCAAACCGCACGTCGCAGTGCGCGACGCTCCTGACGCACCTGCACACCGCGCCGCTCCGGCGCAGGACGAGAGGGACACGGTGACTGAGCTGGGCTGGTTCGCGACCTCACCCCGCGCCGCGCACGAGAGCACGCCGCTCGGGTGGATCGGTGCGCGGCGCAGCGCGCCGGACGAGACGGATCCGGCGCCGCAGGAGCACGCGGCTACGACGTCGTCGTCGGCACCGGAGGAACCCGTAGCACCTGCGGATGAGCCGGTGTTACTCCAGGCGGAGACGGCCGTTCCACGTGAAACGGACGTCACCGACACAAGTGTGCTGCCGGGGGCAGCGCACGATGCTCCGATGCCTGCCCCAGCGGGTGACGACTCCCACGATGGCGTTTCACGTGGACCGGAGACGCCGGCGCCTCCTGTTGAGGGCGAGGAGGTCCTCCGAGCGGTGGACGCCGTCCCTCTCGTTCGCTCGACGGATGAGAGCGAGCCGTCCGTGCCAGCGGTTGACGTTCCACGTGGAACAGACGCGGATCCCACGGATCTGGTCGGGGCTGCCGCTCCTTCACCCCCTCCCCTCAACGACGTTCCACGTGGAACGGACACCGATGAGGAGGAGGAGCCGGCCACGCTGCCTTCCCCGGCCGCTCGACCCGTCTCGGCGCCGCTGCCCAAGCCGGCCATCACCCGGGTCATGACGATCGCCAACCAGAAGGGTGGCGTCGGCAAGACGACGACGGCCGTCAACATCGCGGCGGCGCTGTCCGCCGGCGGCCTCAAGGTCCTCGTCCTCGACCTGGATCCTCAGGGCAACGCCTCGACGGCGCTCGGGGTCGAGCACCACGCCGACGTCCCGGGGGTGTACGAGGTCCTCGTCGAAGGCCGGCCCCTGGCCGAGGTGGTGCAGCGGTGCGCGGAGGCCCCCGACCTGTGGTGCGCCCCCGCCACGGTGGACTTGGCCGGTGCCGAGATCGAGCTCGTCTCCATGGTCGCCCGCGAGTCCCGCCTGCTGCGGGCGGTGAAGAAGTACCTGACGGCCGTCGAGCGCTCCGGTGAGGGGAGGTTCGACTACGTCCTCATCGACTGCCCCCCCAGCCTGGGACTGCTGACCATCAACGCCTTCGTGGCGGCTCCCGAGGTGCTCATCCCCATCCAGTGCGAGTACTACGCGCTGGAGGGCCTCTCGCAGCTGCTGGCGAACATCGAGCTCATCCAGGAGCACCTGAACCCGGACCTCGAGGTCACGACGATCCTGCTGACCATGTATGACGGGCGCACCCGCCTCGCCGCGCAGGTCGTCGACGAGGTGCGGACGCACTTCGGCGAGCAGGTGCTGCGGACCCTCGTGCCCCGTTCGGTGCGCATCTCCGAGGCGCCGAGTCACGGCCAGACCGTCATGTCGTACGACCCGCTGTCCTCGGGGGCGCTCGCCTACCTGCAGGCCGCGCGAGAGATCGCCCAGCGCGGAGCAGCACCCGAACCGGCGGACACACCTGTGGATCCACGTGAAACATCGGCGGTGGCGCGAGATGCTGCCTCCGGTGCGACGCCGACCGGGGAGGATCCCTGGTCACGGTGGACGGACGGGACGGCACGACGACGCGGTCTGGCGTCGAAGGAAGGTGGAGCGTGAGCGACAAGCGGCGGGGTCTCGGCCGAGGGCTGGGAGCCCTCATCCCGGGTGGAGCGGCCGGTCAGGGGCCGTCGCGGACGGGTGCGGACGGCCGGGCATCGGTGCCGCCCGTCATGCGCCCCTCGGCGCGGCCGGTGGACCTGTTCTTCGACCAGCGCCGCGACGAGCCCAGTGCCGTGGCGGTGCAGGAGGCCGACGCGCCCGCTGACGTCCCGGCTGGCGACAGCGCCGCCGAGTCCGCGGTCGAGGCGCGCCTCGGTGACCTCGCCCTGGTCCGCACCGCGGACCCGGAGGCGGTGGAGGAGCCGGCCTCGACGCCTGACGAGGAGGCGACCGACGACGTCGACGCCCTCACCGCCCAGGAGCCCGCCCCCAGCGCCGAGGTGGTCGTCGAGGGCGAGCCGACGGACGCGGCCGAGCGGCCCGCGCAGGAGGACGAGCAGCCCCCCGCCGAGGCGCTGGCGGTGGACGGCCTGCTCCCCGTCCCCGGTGTGACGTTCGCCGAGATCCCCGTGGAGCGCATCTCCCCGAACCCGCGCCAGCCGCGCACGGTGTTCGACGAGGACGAGCTGGCCGAGCTGGTCCACTCCGTCCGCGAGATCGGCGTCCTCCAGCCCGTCGTGGTGCGGCGGGCCGGGGACGACTACGAGCTCATCATGGGCGAGCGCCGCTGGCGCGCCGCCACCGAGGCCGGTCTGGGCGCCGTCCCGGCGATCGTGCGGGAGACCGCCGACGACGACCTCCTGCGCGACGCGCTGCTGGAGAACCTGCACCGCAGCCAGCTCAACCCCCTGGAGGAGGCGGCCGCCTACCAGCAGCTGCTGGAGGACTTCGGCTGCACGCACGAGGAGCTCGCCGGCCGCATCGGCCGCTCGCGGCCGCAGATCAGCAACACGCTGCGCCTGCTGAAGCTGCCGCCGCTGGTGCAGCGGCGGGTGGCCGCCGGTGTGCTCAGCGCGGGGCACGCGCGGGCCCTGCTGTCCCTGGAGGACGGCGGCGCCATGGAGCGCCTCGCCCAGCGCATCGTCGCCGAGGGCCTGTCCGTGCGCGCCGTCGAGGAGATCATCGCTCTCGGCGAGGCCGACGACACCCCCCGTCGGCGCAACCCGGCCCGCCAGCAGCCCGAGCTGGAGCAGCGCGCCTCCGGCCTGGCCGACCGCCTCGACACCCGCGTGCGCATCACCATGGGCCGCACCCGCGGGCGCCTGACGGTCGACTTCGCCGGTCTGGAGGACCTGGACCGCATCCTCGCTCTCCTGGACGCGCAGCCCGAGGTGCCGGTCAGCTGAGGCGTGCGCCCGCGGGGGTGAGCTCCGCCGCGGGGGGGGGGGGGGGGGGGGGGGGGGGGGCGGGCGCCCGCCCCCCCCCCCCCCCCCCCCCCCCCCCGCCCGCGGCCGCGGGCGCCGAGCCCCCCGCCCCCCCC